>CAZQMA010000017.1:0-36919 GCA_964594275.1 uncultured Ruminococcus sp.
TTCTTCGCATGGCGGGATATTACGGTTATGAGGAAGATAATGAATACAGCAAAGCGAAAGAAATACCTGCCGTTATCGGCGTATATCGCTTGACGATGAAGTCAAATTCGGACAATTTCCGTCAGTCGTCCATTCAAGGCGTTATGAAGCGCATCAAAGCAAAGGGCGCAAAGGTTGTCATTTACGAACCCACCCTTGCAGATGGCGAAACCTTCTTTGGTAGTGAGATCGTGAACGATCTGGCAAAATTCAAGCAAATGTGTAATGCCATCATCGCCAATCGTTACGATTCTTGCCTTGACGATGTAGCGGACAAGGTATATACGAGAGATATTTTCAGACGAGATTAAACTTGTAGAAATGAATAGAGCCTCCGCAGGTGAGAACATTTCCTCATCTGCGGAGGCTTCGTTTATTTAGCTGTTATGATTTCTTTTTCCATTTTGACCAGTAGTTTGCGGGATGAATATTGGGATTAGCGCGGAGATCATATAAATAGTTGATTACATTCCACGGACAATAAACGAAAACATCACCAAACTTATATCCATCATACCATGTTTTGGCGGAACGGTATTTTTTCTCTAGGCCGTAATATGCCAACAACTCTTTGACTTCTTGATCCGTAAATCCAAAATATTCATTGAATTGAGGACTTATGTGTTGTCTAAGCAAGAGACATTTATGTCACCGCCGGCACCGTTCATGGATACTATGTCACCGCTTTTTATGAGGGTGCATGCATGTTCAGCACCTGAAATAATCGGGAATTTACACTCTGCTACATATGGAAGGAGGCATGCAAATACAGTAGGCTCTTCAATAATAAGTCCGCCCAGACCTTCCGGAGGAAGCGTGCCGGGGAGCTTTTTTACAACATAAATATAGTGCGGGTCGCATTTTCTGGGAAGTCCGTCGGAGGCGACTACAGCTGTAAGTTCTACCTTGCCTGCCATGACGCCGCTTCCACGAAGATGAAAGTTATCCTTTATTATATCCACAAAGTCAACAATAATATTTTCAGCGTCCATAATCTTGTCGGCAAAAATAAGCTGTGTGAATCCGGGCATACTCTTATAAGCGTCAATGTCTTTTCTGCGCTTTTCAATGAGCATATGGATGTCGGGAATTTCCTGCTTGCTAAGTGCAATAGTCTCGCTGTAGCTCAGCATAAAGATGTCATCAGCATTTTCAAAAACACCCAGTTTTACAAAAGCTTCACCTGTACGATGTCCAAATTCAATGAGCATTCCCATAATGCTTCCGTGGAGCTCCTGAAGCTCTGTACGAAAGGCAAGAGTTTCGTCAATTCGCTTTCTTATAGAAGCAGATTTTTTTTCATTATGTTTAAGCTTTGCAAGCTCGCGATGGTTCATCTTTATATAGATTGTATTAAGTGTATTTGCGCTGAGACAATCGGTAAGACTTGCTATAGCTTTTCTGATGGAACTGTTTATGTCGTCATTGGAAACGTTTTCCATTCTCGAAGTGTTTTCCAAATCGTCAAGTGTTTTACGTATATTCTGACAGATGGTTTTACGCTGCTTTACATTGTCATCCAGCATTTTCTGGAGACGAAGAGCTATTTTACGTTTTTCATGCCACTGTGCAATCGCCTTTGGACTGGGTATTTTCTTCCACAGTACATGATGATTTACATAATCTTCTATACCATCCTCAATGGAGAGCATAAACATAAGCTTCTTCAAACGCTCAGCGTTATAGTACAGTCTGCCGTTTACATACTTTACAAGCTCTTCTATATCTGTAGTAGGGCTTTTTTCGGCAGACAGGCGTTGAAAAGTACAATGCATGATACGTTTTGAAAGTCCTATTGCAAGAGATGCAAGGAGCGGGAGCGTTACACCGGGGTAATAACGGCTTACACCTGTTGTATCAAGAACAACTTCACTGTTTTCTGTACCCAACTGCACCATTTTATGAACGGAGAGAAGATAGAGGGCATGGGAGTCATAATCGACAACGAATTTAATTGCCAGAGCACGGTTTTTGAATATTGCTTTAAGTTTTTCAGACATATTCAGCAGACTGATGAGAAGCTTTCTCTCAGCTTTCAGTGCACCCTCCGGTTCATGTGCAAATAGTATATTATCCGTATTATTGTGACAGTATATAGAAAAGGGTACATTTCTTTCAGCAAAATCTGAATCATGACCATCGCCTATTGTTATTACAGTCTCGTTCAATATGCCGAGTGCACATACTGTCTGCAGCTCACCAAAAATGGTGGAATGTATCATTTCCTGAATGATAACATGAGTTTTAACAGGTGGGGATTCTTTGCCGTCCTGATTTTTTTTTGCCAGAAAATCTTTTGCCTTTTCAAATAGACGGTCTGCATAGCGTGTTATAATGGATTTCTGAATATTTATGTAAAGAGGCGGTTCTTCTTCGGTTACCACCATTTCGTCTGTAGTGTTATTTTCGTAGGAAAGGGAGAGTCTTAGCGTGAAATGGGTTGTATGTTGAAAATGATTTTGAAGATAGTTGTTCAGTTCGTCTTCAGTATAATCCTCTGTGATGCAGAAAAAAGACGGAACTCGTATTCCTTTTTCAAGCAACCGGAAGAGAACATTGGCTTCAGTACCGGGATAGTGTCGGCAATAATTAAGCAGGTCAATAATCATTAATCATATCAGACTCCTTTCCTTAGACACGGCCTGCTGTGCGGCGGTATGTATTACTTTTTCCGTCAGTATTATTATATCATGTATGCTTGTTGATTTTAAAAATGTCATGTTAACATTGCAAAAAGAGAAATACTATATTTTTTTAAATAAGTAATAGTTGACGATTTTTGTCTAATAAGTATAAATAAAAGGAGCAGCCTTTGTTTCCGTTTGAAAATCATAACTTGACCTGTGAGGGAAAATGTGGTACAATATAAATAATACCGTATAAAGCACGCCTGATGATTTTGTGTGGCGTTGCCTGGAATGTTATTAATACCTATGACGAAAGGTGTGATTTTATACAATGGATAATATGAGAATATTGGTTGTTGGAATGGGTCTTATTGGAGGCTCAGTGTGTAAGGCTCTTAAAAGAAAAGAGGGCTATTCAATCGACGGCTGTGACCTTGATGCCGATGTACTGAATACAGCTCTTAGCGAGGGTGTTATTGACGGAGTAGGCAAGATGGAGGACGGTATATACGATATATGCATCGTTTGTTTACACCAGAGAGCAGCCCAGCCTGTTATGAGGCAGGCTCTGCCTTATCTGAAAAAAGGTTCAATTCTTATGGATATGTGTGGTTTGAAGGGACAGATGGTGCTTGAGTTCACTAATGCCTGTCGTATTGCCGGAATTTACTATGTTGGGACACATCCTATGGCGGGACGTGAAAAGAGCGGCTATTATGCAAGTATCCCCAATCTCTTTGACAAGGCTAACTTTATCATAACTCCTACCTATGGCACAAGCAATGAGGCTGTGGAAAAGGTCTCAGCTCTTGCAAGGAAGATAGGCTTTGGCAAGATTGTTCTCACCACACCTCATCGTCATGACGATATGATTGCCTATACTTCACAGCTTGCTCATATCGTATCTAGTGCCTATGTAAAGGATGACTGCATGGATGACGCAGTTTCCTTTTCGGGGGGGAGTTTCCAGGATATGACCAGGGTTGCAACAATGGATGAGGATATGTGGTCCTCACTTTTTATGGATAACAGACTGTTGTTGCTACATCATTTAGAGCTGCTCATTGCTCATCTTTCCGAGTACAGAACGGCTCTTGAAATACAGGATGAAGCGGCACTGAAGCTTCTCATAGCAGACGGCAGACGCGTGCAGGAGGAAAATGTACGCAAGAAGAAACGTGATATGGAAGAAAAGGAGAGTAACAATGAACTGGACGCAGGTTGATATTTATACATCCACAGAGGGTATTGATCTTCTTTGTGCAGAACTTATGGGACTTGGAATCAGAGGATTTTCTATTCATGATGCTGAGGATTTCAATGAGTTTTTGGAGAATAAAGACGGTAAGTGGGACTATATTGACGAGGATCTGATGGGATTGTCAGATTGTGAAAGTTGTGTTACCGTTTATCTGCCAGAGGATTCTCAAGGTGCTGAAACGCTTATTCAGATTCGTGAGCTTCTTTCACATATGAAGTTAAATGATACAGAAAACGTTTACGGCAGATTGGAAGCGGAGTTGTCAGGCATATGCGAAGAGGACTGGGCTAACAATTGGAAGCAGTATTTCAAACCCTTTAACGTAGGCGATAAGCTCCTTATCAAACCATCATGGGAAGAATGCACTCATGAAGATGGAAGAGCTGTTCTTGAAATCGACCCTGCATCAAGTTTTGGTACAGGTCAGCATCATACCACAAGACTCTGTCTGGAACTTATGGAGAAATGCGTAACAAACGGTATGAAGCTTCTTGATTTAGGCTGTGGCAGCGGTATACTCTTTATCGGTGGTATGCTTCTGGGTGCAGACAGTGCATTTGCCGTTGACATTGAAGAGAATGCTTCCCGTATCGCCAAGGAAAATGCAGAGAAGAACAGTCTCCCTGAGGACAAGTATACGGTGCGCTGCGGTAATATTCTTGCTGATAACGCTCTTGTAGAAGAAATAGGCGAGGGCTACGATATTATCTGTGCAAATATCGTTGCAGATGTACTCAAGGCTATGGCACCGATTTTCCCGAAATTCTTAAAGAAAGAAGGTATACTCATTATTTCTGGTATCATAAGCGAGCGCAAGGACGAGGTTGTTGATACAGTGGTGCAAAACGGATTTGAGGTTCTGGAAGCAAGAGAGAAGGAAGGCTGGGCGGCTGTTCAGCTGAGAGCAAGAAAGGACTAAGGCTTTGGCAAGAAAGAAACAAACTGAAAAGAAAAAGCCCGTAAATACCATACCAAATGCGTATATCGAAGGTGCAGGCATAGTAGCAGAGGAGAAGATTACCGAGACCCTCGAAAAGAATTATATGCCTTATGCCATGAGCGTAATCATATCACGTGCACTGCCTGAGATTGATGGCTTCAAACCCTCTCACAGAAAGCTTCTCTATACCATGTATAAGATGGGACTGCTGAACGGAGCACGTACAAAATCGGCAAACGTTGTAGGTCAGACTATGAGACTTAATCCTCACGGCGATGGTGCAATCTATGAAACCATGGTACGTCTTGCAAGGGGAAATGAAGCCCTTCTCCATCCCTATGTTGATTCAAAGGGCAATTTCGGTAAGGCGTACTCACGTGATATGGCTTATGCGGCGAGCCGTTATACAGAAGTGAAGTTAGAACCAATCTGTCAGGAGCTGTTTAGGGATATTGACAAGGAGACAGTGGATTTTGTTCCCAACTACGACAATACCATGATGGAGCCATCTCTATTTCCCGTAGCGTTTCCGTCTGTGCTTGTAAATGCAAACGTGGGTATTGCCGTATCCATGGCAAGTGCAGTCTGTCCTTTTAATCTTATCGAAGTCTGTGAGACAACCATTGCTCTTATGAAGAATCCCGACCATGATATTCTCACAACCTTAAAGGGTCCTGACTTTCCCGGCGGTGGCTTTCTGCTTACGGATGAAACAGAGCTTCGCAAGGTTATTGATACAGGCAGAGGCAGTCTTAAAGTCCGTGCAAAGTGGAACTACGACAAGTCAGGCGGCTGTATTGAGATAACGGAGATTCCCTACAGTACAACGGTTGAAGCAATCATAGACAAGATAATTGAAAATATAAAGAATGGTAAACTCCGTGAAATATCCTATGTGCGAGACGAAACTGACCTGGGAGGTCTTAAAATTGCTGTTGACTTGAAACGTGGCAGCGACCCTGAAAAGGTAATGCAGAAGCTCTATAAGCTCACGCCTCTTATGGACAGTTATTCTTGCAACTTCAACATCCTCATAGGCGGTACTCCAAAGGTTATGGGTGTACGAGAAATCCTAATTGAATGGATTGCTTTCCGTGAGAGTTGTGTAAAGCGGAGGGTATTTTTCGACCTTAACAAGAAAAAAGAAAAGCTTCACCTTCTTGAGGGTTTGGAGAAAATTCTGGTTGACATAGACAAGGCAATCCGCATTGTGCGTGAAACCGAAGAAGAGGTAATGGTTGTTCCAAACCTGATGTCTGGCTTTGGAATTGACGAGATTCAGGCAGAATACGTAGCCGAAATAAAGCTTCGCCACCTTAACCGTGAATATATCATGAACCGTACAAAGGAGATCGACAAGCTCCGTGAAGAGATTGCGGACATGGAGGAGACTCTGGATAGTCCTAAGAAAATACGCTCAATCATTGCAAAGGAGCTTCGGGAAACCGCTAAAAAGTACGGTCAACCGAGAAAGACTCTCTTTTTCCATGCGGATGAAATAGCAGATGTTGACACGGCGGTCGCAGTTTCCGATGACCCCATGAACGTATTTCTCACTGAGAGCGGCTACTTCAAGAAGATTACTCCTCAGTCACTTCGTATGGGCTCTGAACATAAACTTAAAGAAAACGATGAAATCAAGCGTCATTTTCTTACCACAAATCGTGCGGAGCTTATTTTCCTTACAAACCACCATCAGGCTTACAAGGCAAAGCTCAGCACTTTTGACGTATGCAAGGCAAGTGTTATGGGTGACTATATTCCCGCTAAGCTCCAGTTTGATGAGGGAGAGTACGTGATTGATATGGTTGTTACTCAGGACTACAGTGGTCATTTGCTCTTTGTATTCGAGAACGGTAAGGCTGCAAAAATTGCAGTAAATGCCTATGAAACAAAGACTAACCGTAGGAAGCTTGCTAAGGCGTTTTCTGATAAGTCACCTCTGGTGGCTGTGCTGGAACTTTCGGAGGAGAGCGATGTTCTTATACGCTCAGACGGCAACAGAGCCGTACTCTTTAATACTGAAGCTGTTGCCGCAAAGGCTGCGAGAGATGCTCAGGGCGTTCAGGTAATGACGCTTAAAGCAAAGCAGAAAGTAACCGAAGCTGCTCTTGTAAAAGCCGAACAGACAGCAGAGCTTAAAAAGTATCGTGTAAAGTCAATCCCTGCTGCAGGTGCACTTGCAAAGGAACTGGGGGATGTGGGACAGCTTATGCTTTAATAATTATCATGTATCAGAAAAGGCGGTCGTCTAAGAAAACGACCGCCTTTCGCTTTATTCAATTGCCTCAACTAATATGCCCGTGCCAGGGATAAATTCCATAACTATGTTATCCTTTACATTCACCGTGCCGCCTTGATAGGTTACAGTTTTGGAGTGAAGTTTACTGTCACTTCTAAGTATGCAGTTTCCTCTGTATTCCCCCGATTCGTCACTGCTGTGGTAGATCACTGCGGTTCTGCCAAAGGCTTCAATGGTAAGTTTAGCACCGTTCGCTGTAATGGTATAATCCGGTAGTCTTAGTTCAAATCTGCCTTCACCCATGGGAATACACCCGCAGATTTTCTCACAGTTGAGGGCTTCAAGCTCATTTCCTACCATAACATACTCCACATTTATATCGTAAAAAGCATTATTGTACGAAGATACGGCGGAGGATATTTTATCGTTTATGTAAAGACTTTCAGCTCTGTCTATGCCATAGCGAGTGAGGAAGCTTTTGAGGTATCGGGCGTTTTTTCTGTCGCAGGAAAGGTCGAAAACATCCGTTCTGCCATGATACGCCACCACAGCAGCAAGCTCGTCATCCTGTCCCAGAACATAGACTCTGAGGTTGTCATCAAAGCGGGATGACAGTATATAACGTGACATAAAAAGCACAGTCATTTCTGCTGCGGCTGTAAGGCACACGGAGCGTCTGCTTCGTGTTATAAAGAAAATCACACATACAGTTACAGTACAAATGCCAACGATAATTTTAAGTTCCTCCCAGCCGCATGGAAATGAAATAGGTATTTTCTCTTTGGTAAACCTTAGACAGCCTGCCAGAAGCTCGCTCACCATTTCATTTAACGCACCAAGGATGTCGGACAGAGGAGTTCTTCCACCAAGGAAGAAGATAAGTACACCACAAAGCATTATTATAACACACATAGGTGCAAAGAGTACATTTGAGATTGGCGCAAGAAGAGATGTTTCCTCAAAAAAAGCGATACATATGGGTATAGTACAGAGAGTGGTAAGGGCTGAGGCAATTGATGTTTCACATAGTGCGCCAAAGAATCCGTGAAGAGGCAACTTGCCACACACCCATGGTGTAAGGGTGCTTACGCCGAATGTGCCTGCAACAGAGAGTAGAAAGCCTGCGTCGTGTATGATATACGGCTCCGTCATAGTCATAAGTATAACAGCAATTGAAAGAGAGTTAAGTGAATCAGACTCTCTGAAAAAGAGTGAACTGCTGCGTGAAATGATAAGCATAAGTCCCGCTCGCATAATGGATACAGGCCACATTACCATAAGGGAAAACAGGATCGTAAATACACAAGTTACAGCAAAGCGCAGTATGCGCTGAAGTCTTGTCTTTCTGCCGATTAAGTCAAACATCATATTGAAGATGATGAGGTGAAAACCTGATACTGAAAGCATGGGACCCAGACCACTGTGATAAAATGAATCTTCAAGTTCTCGGTCAAGTCCAGATGTATCGCCGAAGAGCATAGCACAGGAAATACTGCCGCCTACGGTACCGCTCAGAGAGTAAAGGCGGGTTTTTATACGTTCTGAGTAATTGTGCAGACTACGTATGAGAGTGTGATCGTTTGTTTTGTGGAGTGTAACGGTACAGCCGTAGTCAGTTTGCAGAAAGATTGAACGTCCTTTGTTATAGCGTACCGAGTCATAGATATAGCTTCCCTCTATGGGTACAAGCTCACCTGAAACCGTCATAATGTCGCCGTATTCACAGTTCTTGTTGTCAGTGAGACATATGATTTTAGCCTTTTCACCGCTTCTGAAAGAGCCTTTCAGTGTATATACCCCGAAATCTCCGCTGTATAGATTTATTTCTGTAACCTTTCCCATAAAGCTTGTGGGTGTATTTGCAAGTGAGATAACGGGATTATAGCTTGTAACTGTTTCATAGGAGTAGAGCGATGCGCCAATCAAAAAAGCCGCTGTAACGGTTACAGCGACAGAAGTCTTTATCTTACAAAGCATTACAGTGCTGCATATTACGGCTACGCCCACTACGGTAACAGCTATGAGGGTGCGTAAAGACAAAAAAGAAGCGATAAACAGTCCCAAGATGTAAGCAATCCCGATAACAACCATTTTACGCTTCATATGTATTTCCTCATTTATAATATATTTTCGCCTGATTATGACAAATTATAAGTCTTTGGCAGGCTACCGTTAACGAAAACGATAGCCTGTTAATTATATTTTTTTGTTAAAGTTTATCGCTTCATTCCAACGCCAAGAACGTCTTTTGATTTAAGGTTGCTTTCAATGTTTCTGTTGTCAGCCTCGGAGAGAAGCTTTTCTCTGTCCTTGCGGTTGTTTACAGGGTCACTGTGGCGGCTGGGACCGCCTACGCATCCGCCTGTACAAATCATGCCCTCAATAAAATCGGCGGGCAGTCTACCCATTTTTAGGAGCATAAGTGCCTTTTTACATTCGTCCGCACCGTTACATTTGTGAACGTTTACTTCATCGGTAATGCCTTGCTCAGCCATACATTCCAGTACAGCTGCGGTAACACCGCCGTCGTTGCCGAAGCGTTTGCCGAAAATACTGCCGTCCTGTTGAGTGTTAGGCTCGGGCTTGAGCGTTAGACCCTTAGCTCTTATAATAGCACGGATTTCGCCGAAAGTAAGAGCGTAGTCAGCATTGCCTTCTATCTTGTGGCTGTTTACCTCGCTCTTTTTAGCGATACACGGACCGATAAATACAGTTTTTACTTCAGGGTCAAGCGCTTTCAGCATACGTGATACAGCACACATAGGTGAAACAGTTCCGGAAACCGCTTCTAGAAGGGCAGGGTAGTGCTTTTCAATCATGTTTACAAATGCGGGACAGCATGAGGTGGTTTTCTTTTCGTGCTTCATATAAGCCTCAGTCCATTCCTCTGCCTCTGCATATGCTGTCATGTCCGCACCCAGTGCTACTTCAACCAGGTCGTCAAAACCTGCTGCCTTTAAAGCTGTTCTCCAACTTGCAACGGTAATATCAGGACCAAACTGGCCCTCCCATGAGGGTGCAATCATTGCTACAATACGCTTGCCGTCAACAATATCCTGGCAAACCTCAACAAGGTTAGCTTTTGAACTGAGCGCACCGAAAGGACAGCTGTGAATACAGTGACCGCACTCAATGCACTTTGTTTCATCTATCTGGCATACGCCGTATTCGTCCATGGTGATAGCATTGACGGGACAACTTCTCTTGCATGGTCTGATAAGGTCTGCAATGGCGTTATATGGGCAAGCCTGGGCACATTTACCGCACTCACGGCATTTACCCGGGTCAATGTGCGCACGGTTTCTACCAATGTCGATAGCACCAAAGGGACATACCTGCTGACAAGCGTGTCCCATGCACTTCTGGCAGTTGTCGGTTACAACATATCGGGAGATTGGACACTCTTCACATGCCGCACGTACGACCTGAACTATCAGGTCATTTACCGCCCCATCAGCGTTCTTACCCTCGGCAAGACGTACACGCTGTCTTACGATTTCACGCTCCTTATACACGCAGCAGCGGTACTTAGCACGAGGACCCGGCATAAGACGATAGGGAAGTTCGTCCTTTTCTTCCTCGAATTTGCCGTTGAAAACCAGCTTTGCAACCTCGCTGAGTATCTCATGCTTTATTTTAATGATTGTACCGTCATTTGTTACCATATGTATCATCCTTTCGGAGCTTAGTTTGTACTTATATTATAACATGTAAAAGTAAAAGTGTAAAGATGATTTACAAATATTTTATCTTTTAAATACTTCCATACTCCGTTCGAGAAGTCCACTTAGCTCAGCTATAACTATACCGAAATTAGCAAAGGAAACGTTATCCCTTGCTGCGATGTCTCTGCGTCTTGCCATTTCATTTTCATTGAGCATACAGCCGCCGCAGTGTATTGCCATGGCAAAACCTGTGAGATTGTCAGGAAAGCTTCCTCCTGAGGTAAAGCAGAATTTAGGCTCACACCCTGCATATGATCGAATCCATGCAGGAAGCTTTACTGTTCCTATGTCTCCGCATTGTCTGTGATGGGTACATCCTTCTGCTATTAGAATGCGGTCATCATTTGTCAGCTGTTTAAGGCTGTCTATTGCTTTTACGGCTTCATCAAGCACGCCTTTATATCTTGCCATAAGGATGGAGAAAGAGGTAAGTGGGATGCTATCCGGCACAATGTCTTTGATTCTTCCAAATACTTGACTGTCAGTTATAATAAGATCAGGCGGATTTTTAAGGGAGGCGAGTATTAAAGGAAGCTCCTCGGGCTGAACTTCAATGCACACAGCATGAGCGTCTAGTGCTGCTCTGATAACCTGCACCTGTGGGAGAATAATTCTGCCTTTTGGAGCAGCGGCATCAATTGGCGTTACAAGAAGCACCACGCTTTTTTCATGTATTAAATCCTCAATCAGGGGACGGGTAGGTTTTTTGTTTTCAGTGTAAAGCTCGCCGACACGCTTTTTAAGCTCCTCTATGCCATCGCCTGTTTTTGCACTGAGACAGAGAGAACCGCTCATTCTTTTCAGAGGCTTTGCAAGGTCGCACTTGTTGTAGACGGTGATAAATGGAATGCTTTTTATTTTAAGCTGAGAAATAAGCTCTGAGATTTCTTCGGGGACAGAGCGTGTGCTGTCAATGACAACTACGGCAATGTTTGTGGTGGAAAGGATGTCATAGGTACGTTTCACGCGTAAATTTCCCAGCTCTGTTTTATCGTCAAGACCGGGAGTATCCCAGAGCATGACGGGACCTACGGGCAGAAGTTCCATGGCTTTTCTCACAGGGTCGGTAGTAGTTCCCTTTATGCTTGACACGATGGAAACCTCTTGATTTGTAAATGCATTTATAAGGCTTGATTTTCCTGAGTTGGTACAGCCGAAAAAAGCAATTGAGATACGCTCCGAGGATGGAGCTGAACTTAAACTGTTCATGCTTTAATCCTTTCGTAGACAGTTAGTCAGAACTTGAAATCCCGCTTACCGTTTTCGATTTCGCAGAGGTAATTCTCAGCGATACTGCGGACTTTATCATTTGGGATAAGCTTTATTTGTTCTTCAATGAGCCTTTCGCCTACGGCTCTTGTTTTTGGGGATGCGTAGTCGGTAAGGTATTCTTTCAGGGTCATGAGGGCGTTGGGGTGACAGCAATTAAGTATCTGACCGCTTTTGCAAAGATTCATGAAACGGTCGCCTGTTCTGCCTTCACGATAGCAGGCTGTACAGAAGCTGGGAATGTAGCCAAGCTCCATAAGCCAGCGTACGACCTCATCAAGAGTACGCCTGTCGCTTACGTCAAACTGCTCTGAGCCATCGTCCTCGGGTTCGGGTGAATCGTAACCTCCAACAGAGGTACGTGAGCCGCCGCTTATCTGTGAAACGCCAAGTTTCAGTACACGTTCTCTCACAGCCTGACTCTCTCTTGTGGAGATTATCATTCCTGTGTAGGGAACAGCAATTCTGATAAGAGCACAGATCTTTGCAAATGTTTCATCGTCGATGCCGCCTTTGAAAGATTTGGGATCAATGCCTTCTGCACGTCTGATTCTGGGTACGCTTATGGTATGGGGACCTACTCCGTGTACCGCTTCCAGGTGTTCTGCATGCATAAGCAGTCCTGCAAATTCATAGGCGTATCGTTCAAGTCCGAAGAGAACGCCTAACCCCACATCATCAATGCCGCCTTCCATGGCCCTGTCCATAGCCTCGGTATGATAGGAGTAGTTACTTTTAGGACCGGTGGGATGGAGCTGCTCGTAACTTTCTTTGTGGTAGGTCTCCTGGAAGAGAATGTAGGTGCCAATGCCTGCATCTGCAAGTTTACGATAGTTTTCTACAGTGGTAGCGGCGATGTTTACGTTTACACGACGTATTGCACCATTCTTGTGGTGTACGCTGTAGATGGTTTTGATACACTCCAGGATATATTCAATGGGACTGTTTAAAGGGTCTTCACCTGATTCGATGGCAAGACGTTTGTGCCCCATATCCTGGAGGGCAATAACCTCAGCGCGCACCTCCTCCTGAGTAAGCTTTCGCCGTACAACACCATCATTGCCACGGTGATACGGACAGTAGGTACAGCCGTTTACGCAGTAGTTTGAAACGTAAAGCGGTGCAAACATAACAATTCTGCTGCCATAGTAGTGTTCCTTTATTGCTTCGGCAAGAGTGTATATTTCTGCTGTGATTTCCTCGTTTTCACATGCAAGAAGTACCGACGCTTCACGATGGTTAAGTCCTTTTTCAAGACGTGCTTTGGCAAGTATTTCTTTCAGGAGCGGGAGATTGTTTTTATTTTGATTGGCATATTCAAGGGTTTCCAGTATTTCCTCAGAGCTTATGAATTCTTCTGCTTTAAGTGATTTTATGTTGTACAAAGCATTTCACCTCGTAATATTATTGGCGGGTATTGTCTGTCCGTCTGATTATATGATACTCTTAAAATGACAAAAAGTCAAGCGACTGTTAAAATCTGAAAAATGCTTTACATTCCTGAATTTTTGTGATATAATGATAATATGAATAATTATAGTGTTTGATGAACGTGAGGAGATTGAATGAAAACGCTAAGGAAAGTATTATGCGGACTAATAGCGTCTGTTTTCACATTTTACGGGCTTAATGTGAGTCCGATTATGGAAAATACATGGTTTAAGGTCTATGCTGAAACAGGTATATACAACGGCATGTTGCTTTATTCCATCGAAGAAAACGAGATATCGGTTACAGGATGGCTTGAACAGGCAGCGCAGGATTTTGTTATTCCCGCTGAAATTGAGGGTAAGCCGGTTGTAAGAATCACAGAAACCGCATTTCGTGGCTGCACGGCAATACGCAGTGTAACTGTTCCCGCAAGTGTTGAGCAGATTGAAAGCGGAGCATTTGCAGGATGTACTAATCTTACAAAAATCATAGTAGATGAGAATAATCCTGCCTATTCCTCAAGAAGTGGTTTGCTTCTTGATAAATACGGAACCTGTCTTTTGAGATGCCCCGGCGGCATAACAGGCGAAACCTTCTTCTTTCCGATGGATGTAAGCATAGTTACGGATATGGCTTTTCAAAGCTGCGTCAATCTTAAAAGCATAACAGTTCCCGGAAATGTTGTATTCATAGGAAACAGTGCCTTTGCCGATTGTACGGCACTTGAAAGTATCTACCTGCCTGACTCTCTTGTTAGCATGGGTGAAAATGCATTTTCAGGCTGTACCAGTCTAAAAACAGTAGCTCTTCCGTCTAAGCTGACTGAAATAAATGAGGGTATGTTCTCTGGATGTAGCTCGCTTCCGAGTATTGAACTTCCTGAAGATGTGATATCGTTGGGAGACAACTCTTTTACAGGCTGTGCCTCTTTAGGTCAGCTTGAATTTCCTGCATCCCTTACAAGAATCGGCAAGGCGGCGTTTTCAGGCTGTGCTTCCATGTGGAAGGCTGATCTTCCTGACACACTTGAAACGATAGGCAACCGTGCATTTGCAGGATGTACAGGACTCTCCGAAATCGACATTCCAAAGAAAGTAACAGAGCTTGGAGAGGGTGCGTTTTTCGGATGTTCAGGCCTCAGAGAGGTTAGTTTGTCTGAAAATATGACAGCACTTAATGCGGATACTTTCTATGGCTGCATATCTCTTTCAACGCTTTATATTCCTGAAAATATCACTGTGGTTGATGCGGGAGCTTTTCGTGGATGTACAGGACTTACTGATATTAATGTATCTCAGTATAATCAAAGCTACAGTTCATCGGACGGAATTCTTATGAGTAGTGACTTAACAAAGCTTATTTACTATCCCGCCGGAAAAAGAAATTATCGCTATACTATTCCCGAATCGGTAACTGTTATCGGTTCAAACGCTTTTAACAAATGTACAGGTATAAGCAATCTTGTTATTCCGGATACTGTGATTCAGGCTGAGGAAAAAGCGTTGAGTGCCGCTGAATCTATACAGAGTGTTACTATTGGCACAGGACTTACAGAGGTTTCACCAAATATGTTTGGCGAATGCACCTCTCTCAGGTCTGTGGTTATTCCGAGTAATATCAATAAAATCGGCAGAAAAGCTTTCTACAACTGTACGAGTCTCGGCTCTGTTACTATAGGTGAAAATGTAAAACAGATAGGAGCATACGCTTTTTACGGCTGCGCTTTGAGCAGTGTTACACTTCCTGTAAGTGTAACCGAAGTGGGTGAAAAAGCGCTTGGATTCAAATCTTCTGATGGTTCAGCGGAAACTCCTGTCAGCAATTTCAGCCTTTCAGGTTATAAGGAAAGTGCGGCGGAAAGCTATGCTCTCCATTGCGGTTTTCCTTTCGTAGTTCTTAACAGTTCCGATGAAATCACAACCACAACCACAACGACAGCAGTTACTACCATTACCACCACCACTACAACCTTTATTATACCTGTACAGACGGGTGATGTTAATATGGATGGAAGTGTTAGCATTGCAGATGCAATAATAGTGCTGAAATATTATTCAATGAGCAGTGCGGGAATGGACATTTCCTTTGAAAGTCTTGTACCCGGCTGCACTGAGGCTAATGCTTTCAAATCTGCTGATATAGACGGAAGTGGTGTTATAAACATCTCAGATGCAGTTGAGATTCTGAAGCTTTATTCTCAGAATGCCGCAGTGTAATATAATATTATAATATTATATCATCATATTAATGGTACAATTCAAAGGACTGTCTTTATTGAGATAGTCCTTTTTGCATCTTTATGTTGGAATATAATTCAATATCTTTGAGTTTTTTTGTTGTAAATTACGTCATGGCTGTTGACATTCAGGGAAAAATATGTATAATAATAAGTAGCATATTTATTCAAACAATTATTTTTATGAAAGGGCGAAAAATGATGGCATTAAAAAACAAACTGAGACGTTGCTTTACTGCTGCGGTAAGTGGCGTAATGGCGGTAACGGGAATTATGGGAGGTTCGTCGGCAGGTATGACGACGGCTTCCGCAGAGGTTGAGGTAAACTTTGCTAAGGCTCTCCAGTACTCAATGTATATGTACGATGCAAATATGTGTGGTACAGAGGTTGACGAAAATAGTGAATACGTATGGAGAGGCGACTGCCACACCTACGATGCACAGGTACCGCTACAGCCTATGGTTGACAGTGTGGGCACAAATCTTTCCCAGAGCTTTATTGACAAGTATAGGGACGTTCTTGATCCGGACGGTGATGGCTTTGTTGACGTTGCAGGCGGTATGCATGACGCAGGTGACCACGTACAGTTTGGTATGCCTGAGAATTACTCTGCCGCAACTCTCGGATGGGGCTACTATGAATTCAGAGATGCATATGTAAAGACAGGGCAGGACAGTCACATTGAGACCATCCTCCGTTACTTCAATGATTATCTCATGAAGTGTACTTTCCGTGATGAAAATGGTACGGTAATTGCACACTGTTATCAGACCGGCGATGGTGACATTGACCATGCTAAATGGAATTCTCCCGAAGTTGACCAGATGGCACGACCTGCTTATTTCCTGACAGCAGAGAAGCCTCAAACCGACTATGTTGTATCTGCGGCTGCATCTCTCGCTATCAACTACCTGAACTTCAAAAATACTGATCCTGACTACGCTGAAAAGTCTCTTGACTATGCTAAGTCTCTCTGGAAGTTTGCAAATGATAACCCCAAGGAGCTTTCAGACAATGCTGACGGCCCTAAGCAGTATTATCGTTCTGAAAAGTGGGAGGACGATTACTGTTGGGCAGCTGCATGGCTCTTCCTGTGTACAGAGGATAAGTCTTATCTGGAGTCTGCTGCTGAGTATGTAGACTATTATGCACCCTCAGGTTGGTGCTTCTGTTGGAACGATATGTGGAGCGGTGCAAACTCCATGTGGGGTGTAATTAATCAGCAATATCCTGAGCTAGGTTTGGTTGACATGGTAAGAACAGCGCAGGGCAAGAATCAGTATGTATATGATGATTTCTGGGATGAGGTTGAAAAGTGCTTCTCCAAGTGGCAGGCTCTTGAAACTCCCGGTGGTTATGCATTCCTTAGTCAGTGGGGTAGTGCGAGATATAATACAGCTATGCAGCTGATAGCTCTCGTATATGATAAGTATAACAATGACGGTAAGCCCGGACAGTACAGTGATTGGGCAAAGAGTCAGATGGAATACCTTATGGGTGATAATCCTCTGAACCGAGCTTATATTGTTGGCTACAATGAAACAGCAGCTAAGTACCCTCATCATCGTGCAGCATCCGGTCTTACAAAATGTGAAGACCCTGATGAACACCGTTATGTTCTCTACGGTGCGTTGGTTGGTGGCCCTGACGGTCAGGATAACCATATTGACATTACATCTGACTATATCTATAATGAAGTTACAATCGACTATAATGCAGCATTTGTTGGTGCATGTGCAGGTCTGTATGAGTACTACGGCACAGATGATATGCAGCCTACACCTGATTTTCCGCCCGCACCTGAGTACAACGAAGAAGAGGGCGGTGGTACAGGTTACTGGGTTGAGGCATGCGGTATTGATGATCTTCACTCTGATGGCGCAGGCGTTACAAAGGTTTCATTCTTTGTGTGTACAAATTCTACCAAGGCACTGGACAACACTTCTGTACGATACTACTTCAATAGCTCAGAGATGAGTAATCCTATGAGTATGGAGGGCAAAGAACTTTACGATCAGTCAAGCGTCGAGTCTGCTCCCGCTGATGGTATTATAAGCGGACCTTTTAAGTACGATAAGACTCCTGATACCTACTATTTTGAGATAACCTGGGACGGCTTCAATATTGCAAACTCTGCCAAGAAGTATCAGTTCACCGCAGGCATTTACTACGGTGACAAATGGGATCCTACCAACGACTGGAGTTACCAAGGTCTTGAAATGTTTACACAGGATGATGCATTCTTCTCTACAGGCAATGAGGTGAGGGTTGATAATATATGTGTATATTCAAATGGGGTACACATCGGCGGTACAGAGCCTGATGGCAGTCTTCCCGATACAAGCTCGTCCACAACAACTACCACAAAGGCAACCACTACTACAGAAAAGATAACTACCACAACAACTGCGACTGAACCTATTGAAGTTACCACCACAACTACTACAGCATCCAATCCTGTTGATTCTGATGTGACTACTACCACATCTGTAACAACTACAGCTGTTGCTCCTTCTGAATTTGATGTACTCTACGGCGATGTAAACGTAGATGGTGAGGTTACAATGAAGGATCTGGTTTACCTTAACAAGTTTCTGGCACAGCTTATAACACTCAGCGATGCAGGTTTGGCAAATGCAAACTGTCGCAATGATGACATGATTAATGCTGCTGACTCGTCTGCACTTCTCATGTATATGCTTGCTAAAATCAGCGCACTTCCCATATAAGATTAATCGGAGGCGTATATAATGAAACTTAACCGAATAATAGCCGCTGCAGCAGCGGGAGCAATGTGTTTAAGCGTTGCTCCTGCCGCTTATGTTACAGCTGAGGCTGATGTACTGAAATATGAGTTTGAGGACGGAATTCTCAATGGCTGCAAGGTTTGTGATTACAATTCCCTTGATGAGGGTGCAAGCGGAAAGCCAGTTGATATTTCGGGCTTTTCAGGCAGCGGTTTTGTTTACATTGAACAGAAGAATACATCTGTTGCCGTAACAGTTGAGGCACCGGAGTCAGGTCTTTATGAACTTAAAATCGGCTATTGTGAAGCCTCTGATCCTAACAAGAAGGTGCAGTACCTTAATGTAAACGGTCAGAATCAGGGCGAAGTTACATTTCCGTATTATGAGGGATGGGCTGAGATAACCGCAGGCTATGTACCACTTAACAAAGGAAGTAATACCATTGAGATTTCCAGTTACTGGGGTTATACCATGCTTGACTATCTCACCATTGCACCTGCTGACAGTAGCATTTCCGATTTAAAGCCGAGTGGCGTTCTTTCCGATCCGGATGCAACAGATGGTGCAAAGAGACTATATCAGTATCTCCTCGATTGCTATGGTAATCATATTATCTCAGGTCAGCAGGAAAACTGCGGTAGTCATAATTATAACTTCGCAGCTGATCCAAGTACATATATTAAGGACAACGAGGCTGAGTTTGAGTATATAGAGGAGCATACAGGAAAGCAGCCTGCAATCCGTGGTATTGATATGCTCACATATAACTCTTCTACTGATTATCGTGACGATGCTACAGGAAGAGCAATTGAGTGGTATAAGGATTATAAGGGAATTGTAACTCTTAGTTGGCATTGGAGTGTTCCTTCAGAGGAAGGCGGCACAGAAGCATATTTCTATGTTGAATCTGCAAGTGCAAATTATACCACATTCAGCATAAGCCGAGGTCTACAGGAGGATACATGGGAGCATGAGGTTATTCTCAATGATATTGAGGTTCTTGCCGCTGAGCTTAAAAAGATTCAGGATGCAGGAGTGCCTGTGCTTTTCAGACCTCTTCATGAAGCTGAGGGAGCATGGTTCTGGTGGGGTGCAGAGGGTCCTGAGGCATGTGTTGAATTGTACAGACTTCTCTATGACCAACTGGTAAACAAGTATGGTATCCATAATCTTATCTGGGAGTGGACAAGCTATGTTACCCCTAACTCTGCAAAGTGGTATCCCGGCGATGAGTATGTTGACATTGTAGGATACGATAAGTACAACTGCTCTGATGGCGAAAGCAACCTCAGTGCGATTACAGGTACATTTTATGGTTTGGTTGCAAGTACAAACGGTGAAAAGCCTGTTGCAATGACAGAGAATGACAGCATTCCTGCACTTGACGGTTTGGTGAATGAAAAGGCTGCATGGCTTTACTTCTGTCCTTGGTACGGCTGGTGGCTGACAGGTGAGCAAAATAACCCTGTGGATAATCTCATTGAGGTTTATCAGAGTGAATATTGTATCACTCTTGACGAGCTTCCTGACCTTACAACCTATCCGCTGAGCGATACTCCCGGAACTACAAAGCCTGTGACTACTTCAACTACCACGACAACAACATCTGCAAATGTCAAATCTGACATAACAACAACTACAACGACTGTAACAACTATCACAGAAACTATTACCGAGTCTACTACTATGAAGATTCCTGATGACGTATATCTGGGTGATGTAAACCTTGACGGAGGATTATCAATGATGGATGTTGTACATTTGAACAAGTACCTGTCTGACATTGTAACTCTGACTGATGAAGCAAAGCGTAATGCAGGATGCTGCGATGATGGTGTTCTCAATGCATCGGATTCTGCTGCGTTACTTCACTATCTCCTGGAACGCATCGACAGTCTCCCTGTAGTTCCCACAAAAACATAAAAAGGAATAATCATACAATGAGCAAAAGTAATTCAGCATTAGGCGAAATTAAGGCACTTATAAAAGCTCGTAATTTCGCAGCATTCTTCAAGGAAAAGACTGATAACACACTTATTCAGTTTTTTCGATATATATTTGTAGGTGGACTTGCGGCAGTCTTTGACTGGGGGATTTCCAGTCTGATATTTTTCATTGTATTCGGGGCAAAGACAGGTGCGATATTTGAGGTAATACCATTCTTAACTTGGTCGGTTGTTTCCAACGGCGCAGGCTTTATAGGTGGTCTTATACTTAATTTTATTTTAAGTACTTGCTTTGTGTTTCAGAATTCAGCAGTTAAGAATAGATTTTTGGAGTTTCTTTCATTTGCCGGAATCGGACTTGTGGGACTGTTCATAACCTTTGGAATTACATGGGTATCCGAGCTACTACTTGCTGACACCACATCTCTCTTCCAACTTATAGGAAAGATAGTTTCAACAGCAGTTTCATTCTTGTGGAATTTCTTTGCACGTAAAATCATACTCTATCGTCAGAAGTGAAAGGAGGCATTTGCATATGAAAATGGAATTTATCGGTGCGGCTCATGAGGTAACAGGTAGCTGCACATATATTGAAGCCTGCGGAAAGAAGTTTCTGGTAGACTTCGGCATGGAGCAGGGCAGGGATGTTTACGAAAACACCCAGATACCCTGTTCACCCGGTGAAATAGACTTTGTTTTGCTTACACACGCCCACATTGACCACTCGGGATTGCTGCCACTTTTGTATGCAGGCGGCTTCAAGGGTCAGATTCACACTACAAAGGCAACCTCAAATCTTTGTGCAATCATGCTCTGTGACAGCGCGCATATTCAGGAGTTTGAAGCTGAATGGCGCAACCGTAAAGCTAAAAGAAGTGGCAAGGAGCCATATGTTCCCCTCTATACAACTCAGGAAGCACTGGGCGCAATGTCATGCTTTGTACCTCATCCTTACGATGAGAAAATCACCATATTTGATGGAATCGAGGTGCGTTTTCTTGATGCAGGACATTTGCTTGGTTCGTCAAGTGTTGAGGTGTGGCTGAATGAAAACGGTACTGAGCGTAAGCTTGTTTTTTCAGGTGACATCGGTAATTTTAATCAGCCCCTTATCCGTGATCCACAGTATTCTGATGGTGCTGACTATGTAATTATGGAGTCCACCTATGGCAATCGTTTCCACGAAAAGCCTAAGGACTACACTCAGCCTTTTATTGACGTTCTTCTTCGTACGTTCAGACGAGGCGGTAATGTTGTTATCCCTGCATTTGCAGTAGGCAGAACTCAGGAGATGCTCTACTTTCTTAAAAAGATTAAGGAGTCAGGCGCACTGGGAGAGTTTGAAAGCGTACCAATCTACGTAGATAGCCCTCTGGCAATAGAGGCTATAGGTATTTTTACTGAGAACAAGGAAAGTTGCTTCGATGAGGAAGCAATGGAATTTGTAAATCGCGGCGAAAATCCTATTGGTGTATCGGGTCTTATCACGGCTACCTCAAGTGAAGCGTCTAAGGCTATCAACTTTGACACAAAGCCTAAGATTATCATCTCTGCAAGCGGTATGTGTGACGCAGGCAGAATCAAGCACCACCTGAAGCATAATCTATGGAAGTCGGAGAATACAATTCTCTTTGTAGGCTATCAAGCAGAGGGTTCTCTGGGGAGACGACTCCTTGACGGTGCAGACCATGTAACCCTCTTCGGTGAATACGTAAAGGTTTCAGCTGAGATTATCTCTTTGCCCGGAATGAGTGGTCACGCTGACATGAATGGTCTTATCAAGTGGGTAGAAAGCATGACGGCACCTAAGCCTAGACGTGTATTTGTTGTACATGGTGAAAGTTCTTCTGTTGAATCTTTTACGGAAACGCTGAAAACCCAGTACGGCTATCACAGTATTGCACCTTACAGTGGAGCATCCTTTGATATGATAACCGAGGAGTTTACACAGGCAGAGCCTCATGTAATTGTGAAATCTGCAAACCGTAAGTCCTCTGTTACCTATGACAGACTCAAGGTTGCACTTGACCGTATCTCAGCTCTTGTACAGAGTAGCCGCGGTCTTTCCAACAAGGAGCTTGCTAAAATGGCCGATCAGCTTACTGAGCTTTGCATTAAGTGGGAAAAGTGATTGTTTCATGTGAAACAATTGTTCTATACTTGTAATTTAATATGCATATTAATGAGCAGTATATGTAACGTTTTCTGCATATCCTATACCTCTTTTATGCCTATATTTTAAAGATTACGAATGTGCAATTTTTACGTAAAAAAGACAGAGTAGAAAGTGTTTACGCTTAATACTCTGTCTTTTCTATTTTTGCCTTTGCAACGCCCGTAAAGTTGTTATATGACGTATTTCTCCATTATTTCCTTATGTGGCGTTAGCTTTTGCCGCAGTCTTTGCTTTTTATTCAGAAATTAAACCAAAATCAGGCTTTTAGCATCCGCATCCGCAGTTGTTGCCTCCGCAGCTGTTATTCCAGTTAGCATTATTGGAGCAGCCACCGCCGCAGCCACCACAGCAGAAAATCAGAACCAGAATAATAATCCACCAGCAGTTATTACCGTCGCATCCACACATAATATATTTGCTCCTTTTGTAATATTTTTTTGAAACAGCAGTTTTTTTGTCTGTTTCATAGTACATCTTATGCTACATCTGAAAAAGTGTTACTCCTTTTGACAAATAATGCATCCGGAAGGAGTTATACTATAATAGAATGATATTTTATGAAAGGCGGTCATATATGCGTTATTCAGATGGTTTCACAGGGAAAGCTGTTGTAGTGCTGAAGGAAGCAATATGTGCGGCAGAGGAGATGGGTCACACCTATATAGGCAGTGAACATCTTCTTCTTGGTATACTCACCGATGGAAGCAATGCAGCGTCGGCTATGCTGGCGGCACAGGGCATAAATGCAGAAAACGTCCGCAATGCGGTAACGGAGCTTGTAGGCTGTGGAATTCCAACGCAGGTGCTTGAGGATTGTCTCACGCCTGCGCTGAGAGACATTATAGATGATTCAAAGTTGCGGGCTGCTTCTTCTGGAAGAGGTCTTGCAGGTACAGAGCATATTTTAAGTGCAATTATCCATTCTCCATGCTGTACTGCTGTAGCTATACTTAAAAAGCTAGGCGTGAATCTGAACAGATTGTGCGCAAGCTGCGGAGATGAAGCGGCGGCATGTGTTAAACTTGAAAGAACGAGGACTTCAACCATCAGTAAAAAGAATCTCCCCAATCTTTTTCGTTTCGGACGGCTTATGACCGACCCTCAGCGTGCCCTTAGCTATGATCCGCTTATTGGTAGGGATGATGAGCTTGCAAGAATAATTCAAATTCTGGCAAGACGTACTAAAAATAATCCGTGTTTAATTGGCGATGCAGGCGTTGGTAAGACAGCACTTGTTGAAGGTGTCGCTATGAAGATTCTTTCGGGAGATGTTCCGGGGCAGATTTCAAAGCAGCATATCTTCTCTCTTGATCTGACAGCACTGCTTTCGGGTGCCAAGTATCGTGGTGACTTTGAAGAACGCCTTAGTCACTGTATTCGTGAAGCTGCTGAAGACGGAAACATCATACTTTTTATAGATGAGATTCACACGATTGTAGGTGCAGGTGCGGCGGAGGGTGCTATAGATGCAGCAAACATACTGAAGCCTCAGCTTGCAAGGGGTGAAATAAAGATAATCGGTGCTACTACAACGGAGGAGTTCAGACGTTTTATTGAAAAGGATAGTGCCCTTGAAAGACGGTTTCAGCCTGTGACAATAGGAGAGCCCAGCGACGTGGTTTGCTTTGACATTCTAACGGGACTTCGCCGTACCTACGAGGATTACCATGGCGTGAAAATCAGTGACAGCGTTCTTAGAAGTGCGATAACTCTTTCCGTAAGATATCTCCACGAACGCAGTCTTCCTGATAAGGCAATAGATTTGCTTGACGAAGCCTGTTCGAGGGCCGGCATAAGAAGTGAGGGAGATGGAGCAGAGGTACTGACTGAGGACGTGGCAGCGGTGGTTTCCATGA
The DNA here is from genome assembly GCA_964594275.1 of uncultured Ruminococcus sp. Taxonomy (GTDB): domain Bacteria; phylum Bacillota; class Clostridia; order Oscillospirales; family Ruminococcaceae; genus Ruminococcus_C. The sequence goes on from CAZQMA010000017.1 coordinate 24,497, forward strand.
GAACGGGAATTCCTGCGGAGAAAATCACCGAGGAGCAGAAAAATCGTCTGCTAACGCTTTCGACAAGTCTCAAGGAGCAGGTTATAGGTCACGATGAAGCCATAGACCGTCTCTGCGACGCTCTTATAAGAGCAAGGACGGGTCTCAGCGACAATAAGCGTCCCATAGGCTGCTTTCTTTTCACAGGGCCGACAGGAGTCGGCAAAACTGCTCTTGCCAAGGCGGTAGCCTGTCATCTATTCGATGATAATGAGAGCTTTATACGCTTTGATATGTCCGAATATATGGAAAAACACGCAGTTTCCAAGCTTATTGGTTCACCGCCTGGGTATGTGGGCTATGAAGAAGGCGGTAGACTGTGTGAAAAAGTTAGAAAAAAGCCATATAGTGTTATTCTATTCGATGAAATTGAAAAAGCTCACCCTGATATAACTCATCTTCTCCTTCAAATAATGGACGATGGTATCCTTACCGATTCAAACGGACGTAAAATTGATTTTACCAATACGCTTTTGATTCTCACTTCAAATGCAGGAGAATTCGGGCAGGGTAATGTGAATGCGCTGGGATTTCTGTCTGATAATAAGTCAAGTGTGCATTCTGAAAAGGCTGTAAGACGATGCTTTTCACCTGAGTTTCTGGGAAGGCTTGACGGCGTAATATATTTCAGCAGCCTTTCAGCAAATAACCTTGAAGCCATTGCTAGCCAACTGTTGATTGGACTTAAAAAACGTATGGCAAATTTGGAAATTGCAATGGAGTTTACTCATGAGGCAGTGATAAAGCTTGCAGGAGCACCGGAAACATGCCGATACGGTGCACGTCCCATGCGTCATTATCTTACAGAGCAGGTTGAAAACGTTCTTGCACGTAAGATTTTGAATAAGGATATTGTACCCGGTGATACGATTGTACTAACAGCAGACGAAACAGGCTTTATAATTCCAAATAAAAATATCCTGAAACTTCCTGTGATATAAAAGTTGACCGGTGATATAATATATTTGTAGCCGGGAAGATATCGGCTGCTAAGAGAAAAGAAAAAAAGAAACGGCGAGGTCTTATGTTTTATTTGAGTTATCCGATGGGCTACTATATAAAATAAGGGATGTCGCTTAAAAAAAAGGAGAATGAATTATGAAGGGCACTTTCACACAGAAGGGCAAGGAAGCAATGGAAAGATTCAAGATGGAATCTGCAAGTGAAGTAGGAGTAAACCTGAAGCAGGGTTATAACGGCGATCTGACAGCAAGAGAAGCTGGTTCTATCGGCGGTCAGATGGTCAAGAAGATGATTGACGCTTACAAGCAGCAGTAACCACTCTCCAAAAATAATAAACCCGTTGTCTGCTATGTGCAGACAGCGGTTTTTTGATTCAGATTTGTCGAAATACGTTAAATTTCAAATTTTATATTGACATTATATTAAAAATATGATATAGTTATATTGCGGTTGAAAACCGTAAAAAATATTATATTTCACCTGCACGGCATCTGTTCCATGGGATAGGTGCCGTACCTTTTTGTAGTGATAGACATTTTTTTATTTAAAATAGAATTATATTGCTCATTTTTAGAAGTATTTTGCTAAGTTCACGGAAATGCGTGAAATATAGCTTGCGATACCGTTGACAATGGGGCAAAAATTGTATAAAATAGAACAAGGTGGATTTTTAAGAACACAGGAGGACAATTATATATGAATATTGTAGTTGCTCAATCAGGCGGACCTACATGCGCCATAAATGCTTCTCTGGTGGGCGTTTTTCGTGAGGCTATGAAAGAAAGCGGAATTGATGCTATATTCGGTTCAATTAATGGTATCGAGGGAGTTATCGAGGACAGGCTTATCGACCTGAAATCTATGATACATACCGACCACGATATGGAGCTTCTTCGCCAGACACCGTCTACAGTTCTCGGTTCATGTCGATATAAGCTTGCAGACAGGGAGAAAGACGACTCAGCTTATAAGAAGATTGTACAGTGCTTCAAGCACAGACAGATTGGTGCATTTTTCTATATAGGCGGCAATGATTCCATGGATACGGTAATGAAGCTTTCTGCTTACGTAAAGGATGAGGGCCTTGATGTTAAGATTATCGGCATTCCTAAGACTATTGACAATGACTTGTGCATAACCGACCACACTCCGGGCTTCGGATCTGCGGCAAAGTACGTGGCAGTTACAATGCAGGAAATCATTCGTGACAGTTCTGTATACAGTGTACCATCCGTAACAATTGTTGAAATTATGGGTAGACATGCGGGCTGGCTTGCAGCGTCAAGCGCTGTACTCCATGCCAACGGACAGGCTGCACCTCATCTGGTATATGTGCCTGAAAGACCCATGACTCTTGAAGGCTTCTTCGAGGATTTGAGATGTCAAATGGCTAAGCATAAGGCTGTTATTGTAGCTGTGTCCGAGGGAATGGAGGTACCTGAATCGGATTCAGGTGAATATCAGTCCGGTGTAATCGACAGCTTTGGTCATAAGTATCTCTCAGGCATAGGCAAGTACCTGGAGCAGGCGGTAAGAAAGGAATTCGGCTGTAAGGTACGTTCAATTGAGCTTAATGTAATGCAGAGATGCTCTTCACATCTCAGCTCTGCAACAGACATCCGTGAGGCAGAGGAGATTGGTGCAGCAGGTGTAAGATGTGCTCTCAGCGGTGCAACAGGAAAGGTTATGACCTTCCGCCGTATTAAGGACGCTCCATATACAGTAACCATTGAGCCTGCTGATGCAAAGAATATTGCCAACAGAGAAAAGTTCCTGCCATCTGAGTTTATTAACGAAGCAGGCAACAATATTACAGAAAAGGCTCTTACATACTTTATGCCTTTAATTCAGGGAGAGTCCAATCTCATCATGCAGAACGGTTTGCCCCAACACTTTATGATTCGTGAAGATATTCTGAGATAAAATTGATATTTCCGCTGTATTATTGTATTATATAGTACAGCGGATTTTTGATTTTATTTGAAGTTTAAGAGATAGCCGCAATTTGTAAAAAAGATACAAATTAAGTCCATTGACAAGGAGAAAAAACTGTGATATAATATAGATGTATCGAAAAATAAGGAGAAATATAATTGTTTTTCGATGGGAGAAATCGGAGGTGTATATAAATGCTTACATTTGAAAAAGTTGAGACTTCTGAGGATATTATGGAGTGTGCTGCGCTTGCTGCGGAAATATGGAACCAGCATTTCAGTTCTATTCTCTCCCAGGAGCAAATTGACTACATGGTGAGCAGGTTTCAGTCCAGAAAAGCTTTGCTTGACCAAATTGACAATGAGGGATATTCCTACTATTTCTTTTCTGTTGACGGAGAGAGAGTGGGCTATTTCGGAATTTGTCCCAAGGACGATAAGACCATGTTCCTCTCAAAAATCTACATGAAGAAGGCGTACCGCGGTAATGGATATGCTTCAAAGGGATTTGAGTTTATTAAGGCGCAAGCGAGAGCACTTGACTGTAGCAAGATATGGCTCACTGTAAACCGATACAATGAGAGTTCAATTGCAGTGTATGAGCATTGGAATATGCAACGTGACGGTGTACGTACGACGGAAATTGGGCAGGGCTTTATCATGGACGACTATGTATACAGCTATTCTCTTACATAATGACAATGAGAAAACGACATTCGGTCGTTTTTTCTCTACTTAAAGCATGTGAATTTTTTGTCAAAGTCCTGCTTTGATTGCTAGATAGTACGAGGCTGAGAGCTAAAAATTATGTTGAAAGAATTAATTTACCTAAAACTACTTGAAAGAGGAAAAAGTTTATGGTATAATATCATGTGGTGTATATAATGGGAAGCGTGTGTCTTGTCGAAATAAGTAGCTTTCAGGTTCGAGTTGCTGACAGAGACATGTGTCTGTGTGAAAATTCGAAATTTACACAGACTCGTAAAGTACGATGCTCTGTATCGTACTGCGGACAAGCAGCGAAAAGAGTATCGTCTGATTCACAGTATAAAACACCTGACAACCGGGATAAGACAGAAAAATATGTAAAGAAAGTAGGTCTAAAAGAAATGGAATTTCGTATTGAACACGACTCTATGGGGGAGGTAAAAGTACCCGCTGATAAGTACTGGGCAGCGCAGACAGAGCGTAGCCGTGGCAACTTCCGTATCGGCGTTGGCACTGAAACTATGCCTCGTGAAATTACCCATGCATTCGGTATCCTAAAGAAGGCTGCTGCAATAGCTAATCATAAGCTGAAGCCCGAAAAGATGACCGACGCAAAGCTTGCTGCAATTTCCGCAGCTTGCGATGAGGTTATTTCCGGTTCTCTTAACGAGCATTTCCCGCTGGTTGTATGGCAGACAGGAAGTGGCACACAGTCCAACATGAATGCAAATGAAGTTATTGCTAACCGTGGTAACGAGATTGCAGGGGAAAAGCTTCTCCACCCTAATGATGATGTAAATATGAGCCAGTCCTCCAACGATACTTTCCCCACAGCTATGCATATTGCAGCTGTAACAGCAATTGAGGAGAAAGTTTTCCCGGCAATTGATCTTTTGGTTGAAACTTTGAAGAAACTGGAAGCTGAGAACGAGGGAATCGTAAAGAGCGGTAGAACTCATCTTCAGGATGCAACGCCTATTTCCTTTACACAGGAAATCAGCGGTTGGAGAAGTTCTCTGGAAAGAGACAAGGAGATGCTCGGCTCTTCTCTGCCTTACCTCAAGACCCTGGCACTGGGCGGTACCGCTGTTGGTACAGGTTTGAATACTCCCAAGGGCTTTGACGTAGCAGTGGCAGAGGCTGTAACAGAGCTTACAGGCAAGACATTTGTAACTGCTGAGAATAAATTCCACGCACTGACTAGCAAAGATGAGTTGGTGTATGCACACGGTGCATTGAAGGCATTGGCTGCTGATATGATGAAGATTGCAAACGACGTGCGTTGGCTGGCAAGCGGCCCCAGAGACGGCCTCGGCGAAATTTTCATTCCTGAAAATGAACCGGGTTCTTCCATCATGCCCGGCAAGGTTAATCCTACACAGTGTGAAGCTGTTACCATGGTAGCAGTTCAGGTAATGGGCAATGATGTAGCTGTAGGCATGGCTGCGTCTCAGGGTAACTTTGAACTGAACGTATTTATGCCCGTCTGCATCTACAACTTCCTCCAGTCTGCAAGACTGTTGGCAGAAGCTATTGTTTCCTTTAACAATAACTGCGCTGTAGGCATTCGTGCAAACAAGGAGAAGATGCATCACAACCTGCATAACTCTCTCATGCTGGTTACAGCTCTTAATCCCTATATCGGCTACGAGAATGCTGCAAAGACCGCTAAGAAGGCTTACAAGGACAACATATCCCTGAAGGAAGCGTGTGTAGAACTTGGATTCCTGACAGCTGAGCGTTTTGACGAGGTGTTCCACCCCGAGCAGATGATATAAGGTCTGACGTGCTAAGTTAGAGGCACGAAAGGTGTTCTTCCGGACGTGTCTCTTTAAATTAAATGAAAGGTAGTTTTGCTATGACATTCAGTTATTTTCCTGGCTGTACACTCAGAACAAAGGCTAAGGAACTTGATCGGTATGCTCGTATAAGTGCAGAGGCTCTGGGCTTCACACTTGAAGAGATTCCGGACTGGCAGTGTTGCGGCGGTGTTTACCCCATGGCAAAGAACGAGATTGCTACAAAGCTCTCTTCTATCCGTGCCCTTGCTTCTGCAAAGGAAAAGGGTCAGGATCTGGTAACACTGTGCTCTGCATGCCACAACGTAATCAAGCAGGTAAACAATGACATGAGAACAGACGACAATATCGTTCTCAAAGCTAACAATTATCTGAAGCTTGACGAGCCCTATAAGGGCGAAACAGAAGTGCTTCACTATTTGGAGGTTCTTCGTGATAAGGTAGGTTTTGACAATCTGAAGGCAGCTGTAAAGAATCCCTTTACAGGCAAGAAGATTGCAGCTTACTATGGCTGTCTGCTTCTGCGTCCAAATAAGGTAATGCAGATGGACAACCCTGAGAATCCAAAGATTCTGGAGGATTTTATAACCGCAATCGGCGGTACACCTGTAATCTATCCCCAGAGAAATGAGTGCTGCGGCGGTTATATGACTCTTGAGGATAAGACTGCTGCACAGAGTAGAAGCAGTGCAGTAATGGAAAGTGCAGCGGAACACGGTGCTGAAATGGTAATTACAGCATGTCCTTTGTGCCTCTACAATCTTAAAAAGAACAGCGGTAGCGAAGTTCCTGTTATATACTTCACAGAGCTTCTTGCACAGGCACTGGGTCTTGAATAAGGAGGAGCAATAATGGCAGATTTAAAGGAACAGGTTCTGACCACTAGCGGTGTTAATCCGCTGAAGTGCATGCGTTGCGGCAAGTGTTCCGGCACATGTCCTTCCTATGATTCAATGGAGTATCATCCTCACCAGTTTGTATACATGGTTGAAAAGGGTGATATTGAAACACTGATGAAGTCAGAATCTATTTATAAGTGTCTCTCCTGCTTTGCTTGTGTTGAACGTTGCCCTCGTGGCGTAGAACCTGCAAAGCTTGTGGAAGCAGTCAGACTGGCTGTTATCCGTCAGCAGGGACAGAATCACTTGAAGCCCGAGCAGATTCCTGAAATGCTGGATGAAGAGCTCCCGCAGCAGGCAATTGTAAGTGCTTTCAGAAAGTACAGCAAATAAGGAGGAGAAAACACTATGCGCAGAATAGGTGTTTTTGTATGCCACTGCGGTACGAACATTGCAGGTACTGTTGACGTAAAGGCAGTTGCCGAGGCTCTCGGTAAAGAGCCGGCAGTTGTATTTGCAACAGAATACCCCTACATGTGCTCAGAGGCAGGACAGAACATAATCAGAGATGCGATTAAGGAACACAAACTGGAGGGTGTTGTAGTATGTTCATGCTCACCCAGAATGCACGAAGCTACATTCCGTAAGACTGTAGCGTCCGCAGGTCTTAACCCGTATCTCCTGGAAGTTGCAAACATCCGTGAGCAGTGCTCATGGATTCATAAGGATAAGACAGAGGGTACAGCCAAGGCTATCGTTCTCGGACGTGCAGCTATTGCTAAGGTACAGCTGAATACTCCTCTTATCGCAGGCGAAAGTCCTGTAGTTAAGCGTGCCCTTGTAATCGGCGGCGGTATCGCAGGTATTCAGACAGCTCTGGATATTGCAGATGCAGGCTACGAAGTAGACATCGTTGAGAAACAGCCCACAATCGGCGGTAAGATGACACAGATTGATAAGACATTCCCAACTCTCGACTGTTCATCTTGTATTCTTACACCTAAGATGGTTGACTGTGCTCAGAATGAGAAGATTACAATTTATTCTTACAGTGAAGTTGAAGCTGTTACAGGCTTTGTTGGTAACTTCTCGGTAAAGATTCGCCGCAAGGCAAGATATGTAGATGAAACCAAGTGTACAGGTTGCGGCGTATGTACAGAAAAGTGTCCTGTAAAGAATGTACCCAATGAGTACAATCTTGGCATGGACAATCGTCACGCTGCATACATTCCCTTTGCACAGGCTATTCCTAACGTAGCTGTAATCGATGCTGCACACTGTAATAAGTTCAAGACAGGCAAGTGCGGTCTCTGTGAAAAGCTTTGCTCCGCAGGTGCTATCAACTACGAGCAGCAGGATACAATTATTGAAGAGAAGTATGGTGCAATCGTAGCTGCTACAGGATACAATCCTATCTCTGTGGACAAGTATGACGAGTATGCATACTCTCAGAGCAAGGACGTTGTAACATCACTGGAATTTGAGAGAATTCTTAAGGCTGATGGTCCGACAGAGGGTCACCTTGCAAGACCTTCCGACCACAAGCAGCCTAAGACTATCGTATTTGTACAGTGTGTAGGCAGCCGTGATACATCAGGTTGCGGTAAGGAATATTGTTCCAAGATTTGCTGTATGTACACAGCAAAGCATGCAATGTACTGCCGTGAAAAGTATCCGGATACTGAAGTTTATGTATTTTACATTGACGTACGTACACCCGGTAAAAATTATGATGAGTTCTATCGTCGTGCAGTTGAACAGTATGGCGTACATTATGTAAAGGGTATGGTCGGCAAGGTTTCTCCTAAGGCTGACGGTACTCTCCACGTACAGGCTTCTGACCTTATTTCCAACGAGCAGATTCATATTAGCGCAGATATGGTTGTACTGGCTGCTGCTATCGAGCCTGACAAGAGCGCAAGACCTCTTGCAACAATGCTCACAGCAAGCATGGACACAAATGACTTCTTCACAGAAGCTCATGCTAAGCTTCGCCCCGTTGAATCTCCTACCGCAGGCGTATTCCTCTCAGGCGTATGTCAGGGTCCCAAGGATATTCCCGAGACTGTAGCTCAGGCTGGTGCTGCTGCATCTAAGGTTATCGGACTGCTTGCCAAGGATAAGCTTTCTTGTAACCCCTGTGTATCACAGGCTAATGAGACTATGTGTAACGGCTGTTCAACTTGTGCAAATGTATGTCCTTATGGTGCTATTACATATGAGAACAAGGACTTCAGTCGTAGACAGGACGGTTCTATGATTCGTCGTGTTGCAGTTGTAAATGAAGCTGTATGTCAGGGCTGCGGTGCTTGTACTGTAGCTTGTCCTTCCGGTGCAATGGATCTTAAGGGATTCTCAACCGGTCAGATTATGGCGGAGGTAGACGCAATATGCAAGTAAATAATGAATTCAGACCTAAGATTGTTGCATTTTGCTGCAACTGGTGTTCATATGCAGGTGCAGACCTTGCCGGTACTAACCGTGCAAACTACCCGGCTGATGTAAAAATCATCCGTGTACCCTGTTCCTGCCGTGTAAATCCTATGTTTATTCTTCGTGCATTCCAGAGAGGTGCTGATGGTGTTATCCTCTGCGGTTGCCATCCCGGCGACTGCCACTACACCACTGGTAACTACTATGCAAGAAGAAGAATGACTATGCTCTTCTCCATGCTCAGTTATCTGGGTATCGAGAAGGAGAGAACCCGTGTTGAATGGGTATCCGCTGCGGAAGGTGCTAAGTTTGCTGCAACCATGAATGAGTTTGTAGAGACTATCACAAACCTTGGCGAGAACAAGAGACTGGAGGATCTGAGATGCAAGAAGTAATGATTAAAAGAGCCTCCGAGCTTCTGGCTGACGGTACAGTAATACGTGTTCTGGGCTGGAAGAATGGCGAATTTGCTTATGACCCCACTCCTGCTGTTTTTGACAGCACAGAAGAACTCTCTGCATTTGTATACAACGATTTCTGTGCAAGTAACCTTTCCAAGTATCTCATCGACCTTTGCAAGAAGGAAGGTAAGACATTGGTATTCTTAAAGCCCTGTGATTCATACAGCTTCAATCAGCTGCTCACCGAACACAGAGTTGACAGAGAAAAGGTATACATAATCGGTATTGAGTGTACAGGAAAGCTTGATGAGGCTAAGCTCCGTGACAACGGCTGTGAAGGTATTATCAGCGTCAAGACTGAGGGCGAAACTGTAACAGTTGAGACTCTTTATGGTGACGTTACACTTAATAAGGCTGACTGCATTGGCGAAAGATGCACTGTATGCAAGAGCCACAAGATTGTTGTATGCAATGAAATGATTGGTGAAAACGGCGAAGTAAACGCTGAAAGCGGCAGATTTGACCAGGTAGCAGAACTGGAAGCTATGACTCCCGACGAAAGATATGAGTTTTGGAGAGGTGAGCTGTCACGTTGCATCAGATGTAATGCATGCCGTAACATCTGTCCTGCATGTAGCTGCGAAAACTGTGTATTTGATAACCCTAAGTCCGGTATTTCTCAGAAGGCTGCTGCTGATACATTTGAAGAAAATATGTTCCATATCATCCGTGCATTCCACGTTGCAGGCAGATGTACTGACTGCGGTGAGTGCTCCAGAGTATGTCCTCAGCAGATTCCTCTGCACCTTCTGAACCGAAAGTTTATCAAGGACATGAATGAGTGCTATGGTGAATACCAGGCAGGCGCAGAGGCAGGAAGCCGTGCACCTCTGGTAAGCTACACACTGGATGACTGTGAACCCAGTGTAGTATATGAAAGAGAGGCGAGCAAGTAATGAAAAAGATTTCTCTTGAAAAACTGAATGACCTTTTTGCTGCAATTGCCGCTTCTCAGAAACTCTATCTGCCTGTTGACGACGGTAAGAAGGGTGCTAAATTTGACGTATGGGCTGAAGGCAAGGAATACAGCACTGCTTCCAACACAAGAAGAAGCGCTAAGGATTTCTTCTTCCCTCAGGTTGAAGATATGGCTTCTTTCAAGGTTGACGGCAAGGAAATCGAGGTTTTCGATAATCGTCAGGAGTGTGAAGATTTCGTAGTATTCGGCGTTCGTGCATGTGATGCAAAGAGCTTTGAGATTCTCGACAGCGTGTATCTGGCTGACCCGGTTGACAGCTACTATGAGAACAGACGCAATCATGGTCTTATCATGACAATGGCATGCAGCAGACCCACAGATACATGCTTCTGTTCTGCATTCGGTATTGATGCTGCAAATCCTGCAGGTGACATTTCTTGCTGGATGACTGACAATGAGCTTCTCCTTGAAGCAAACTCTGAAAAGGGTACTGCACTTCTTGATTCTATTGGAGTTTTGGAAGATACAGATTCAGCGGCAGCAGATGATACAAAGGCAGCTATCAAGGCTATCCTTGAAAAGCTTCCTCTGGCAAATCTCTCACCCGATGGCATGAAGCAGAAGAGTCTCATGGAATTCTTCAATTCTGACAAGTGGGCAGAGCTGTCTGAGTCTTGTCTCGGCTGCGGTACATGTACCTTTGTATGTCCTACCTGCCAGTGTTACGACATCAGAGACTATGATACAGGTCACGGCGTAGAACGTTTCCGCTGTTGGGACAGCTGTATGTACTCAGATTTTACACTTTGCGCACACGGCAACACAAGAACAACTCAGTTGCAGAGATTTCGTCAGAGATTCATGCATAAGTTGGTTTACTATCCTGACAATAACAATGGTGTATTTGGCTGCGTAGGCTGCGGCAGATGTATGAGAAGCTGCCCCATTTCCATGAATATTGTCAAAGTTATGAAAGCACTGGAGGGATAAGCATGAGAGAAGAAACTTTAATTCCGAAGGTTGGCGTAGTAACCGACATCAGACAGGATACTCCCGATGTAAAAACCTTCCGTGTAGTTGGTCTGGATGGTAAGAAGGTATTTGAGCATATCCCGGGACAGTGTGCTATGCTGTCTATTCCTGGTGTAGGCGAAGGTATGTTCTCTATAACCTCCTCTCCCACAAATACAGAATTCATGGAATTCAGCATCAAGAAGTGTGGATGCCTTACATCTTGGCTACACATGATGGACGTTGGACAGCAGATTACAATTCGTGGACCTTACGGCAACGGTTTCCCTGTAGAGTCTGACCTGAGAGGCAAGGATCTCCTGTTTATCGCAGGCGGTATCGGTCTTGCACCTCTCCGTTCTGTAATTAACTACGTTCGTGACAAAAAGGAAAATTACGGTTCCGTACATATCATTTATGGTTCACGTTCTGCTGATGATCTGGTAGACTATCAGGAAATCATTGATGAATGGTGTAAGGATGCAGGTGTAAAGGTTGACCTGACTATCGACCGTCCTCAGGATGGATGGGATGGACATGTTGGCTTTATTCCCAGCTTTGTTGAAGAGCTGAAGCCGGATCTGAGCCGTACCGTACTTATCTGCGGACCTCCTATCATGATTAAGTTTACACTTGACGGTCTGAAGCGTCTCGGCTTCAGCGAATCCCAGGTTTACACAACCATGGAACTTCGTATGAAGTGCGCTATCGGCAAGTGCGGCAGATGTAACATCGGTAACAAGTATGTCTGCAAGGACGGTCCTGTATTCCGTTTTGACCAGCTGGCAACTATGCCTGACGAATATTAATGTAAAGGAGAATTTCCATGGAACAGATGGTTAATGTTTTCATCATGGGCAAGAAGTACGAAGTACCTGCTTCCCTTACCATTATGAAGGCTTTTGAATATGCCGGCTATAAGCTGGTAAGAGGCTGCGGTTGCCGTAATGGCTTCTGCGGTGCATGTGCTACTGTTTACAGAGTACCTGGCGACAGAGAGCTGAAGGTATGTCTTGCTTGCTCTACAAAGGTTCAGGAGGGCATGACTCTCACTCAGCTGCCTTTCTATCCTCTAATCAAGGAAATTTATGATATTGAGGAAGTAAAGCCTACAGAACAGATTATGATGCAGCTCTATCCTGAGATTTATTCCTGTATCGGTTGTAACTCCTGTACAAATGCTTGTACGCAGGAGCTGAACGTAATGCAGTACATCGCATACGCTCAGAGAGGCGAATATGAGAAGTGTGCAGAAGAATCTTTTGACTGCGTAATGTGCGGCTGCTGTTCAACACGCTGCCCCGCAGGTATTTCTCA
>CAZQMA010000018.1:0-36905 GCA_964594275.1 uncultured Ruminococcus sp.
ATCATTGAGCTTTAGGAACTTACGCTCCAGCTCTCGTGTAATATATGCCATAACACACCTCCAACTTGCGATTTTTTATGAAAATATGTGGTCAATCGTATTTTATCATAATTTTGTCCTATCGTCAAGAGATTATACGCACTATGGTTTTTAACTTTTCTGTGAACACGGAGAAATCGGAAACTTGGCGTCAGATTATTCAGAATGTTGGCGTATATCTGTTTTACTCGTCAAAATCGGGGTACTGTCATATGTTTCAGAAAGCGAAAGCAAGGAAAAGTGACGCAAGCACTAACGCTCTTTCTTTTGAAAATAAAAAAGAGCCGCTTACAGAAGCACAAGTGGCAGTGTAAGTGGCAATTTTCAAAAATAAGTGGCAAATAAGTGGCAAGTGCAGAAATCGAGTAAAAAAAGAACTCGCAAATGCCTTAAAATAGGCATTTGCGAGATACATAGTTGGTGACCCGTACGGGAATCGAACCCATGATTCCGCCGTGAAAGGGCGGTGTCTTAACCTCTTGACCAACGGGCCACATATGGTAGCGGCAGTAGGATTTGAACCAACGACCAATCGGGTATGAACCGAGTACTCTAGCCAACTGAGCTATGCCGCCACATATTGATCATCGCTCCGAGTTTCTTACTGTCCCTCAGCGACTTTATTAGTATACCACATCTACGGTGGAATGTCAATACTTTTTTCTAAGTTTTTTTGAGTTTGTAGAAAAAAGCAAATTTAAATCGAATTTAAAATTTAAAAAGGCGATATTGCACAAAATCCCCGCCACAGCAAACGCCATGGCGGGGAAATTTATGTTTGTTCAGTCACGTAGAAGAGGCGTGAGCCTTAGCCCATAATAACCTCAACAGCATGAACTCCGCCGTCGAATACAGGGAGAATGTTACCCTCGATATTATTGCCGTCAACAGTAACAGACTTAACACCCTTGCAAACGTGGTCAGGGTTCTTAACGGTGATGTTGTATGTAGCACCACGGAACTGTCTGGAAGCCTGGAAGCCGTCCCATTCGTGAGGAATGGAAGGATCAATCTTCAGACCGTCAAAGTCAGGCTGTACACCAATGATGTACTGAGAAATAGCAACCATGTTCCATGCAGCAGTACCTGTCAGCCAGGAGTTCTTGCCTTCACCGAATCTGCTTGCATCCTTACCGGCGATCATCTGACCGTAAACATAAGGCTCAGTCTTGTGAAGCTCAGAAATATCCTCGTTGAAAGCAGGTGCAATTTTTGAATAGTATTCAAATGCCTTATCACCTCTGCCGGCATAAGCCTCAGCACAAATAATCCATGCGTTGTTGTGAGTGAAGATACCTGCATTTTCCTTGTAACCACCGGGATATGTGGAGATTTCACCATACTGCACATAGTACTTTGTGAAAGCAGGGTTATTCAGTACGAGACCATACTTAGTATTCAGATACTTGTCGATAGCGTTGAGAGTCTTGATATCAGCACCCTCTTCCTTACCGATTTCCGACATAACAGCGAAGCCCTGGGGCTCGATGAAAATCTTACCCTCTTCACATTCCTTGGAACCCATCTTCTCGCCGTTAGCGTCATATGCACGGATAAACCAGTCACCGTCGAAAGCGTGTTCCATAACGTTAGCCTTCATCTTGTCGATTTCAGCCTGAGCCTTGTCAGCCTCATCGTTCTTGCCCAGGTGTCTGAGAATACCAACGTAAGCAGGACCTGCATATGTAAAGAGAGATGCAACCATTACAGACTCAGCAACCTTGGAGTAACCACCTTCAGCAGCAAACTTGGGGTTAGTGTATGTCTGGAAGGATTCACCGGGCTTATCAGAGAAGCAAGAGAGGTTGATACAGTCGTTCCAGTCAGCACGCATAGCCAGAGGCAGACCGTGAGGACCGAGGTTGTTTACGATATGATAGAATGAAACGGTCAGGTGGTCAAGCATAGGCTTTGCGAGACTTTCATCATTGTCGTAAGGAACCATTTCGTCCAGAATAGCCCAGTCGCCTGTTTCCTTGATGTAGGAACCAACGGAGAGAATCATCCACAGCGGGTCATCAGAGAAGTCGCCGCCGATATCGGAGTTGCCCTTCTTTGTGAGAGGCTGATACTGGTGGTAGCAGCCGCCATCAGGAAGCTGAGTAGCAGCCAGGTCAATAAGACGCTGTCTTGCTCGGTCGGGAATCTGGTGAACGAAACCGAGGAGGTCCTGGTTGAAAAAAAGGAATCCCAAACCACGACCGATACCGCTCTCAAAGTAGGAAGCGGAGCGGGACAGGTTAAATGTAACCATACACTGATACTGGTTCCAGATATTAACCATACGGTTAACCTTGTCATCGGGAGTGTCAACATTAAAGATGCTCAGAAGCTTATCCCATGTTTCCTTCAGTTCAGCGAGACCGGCAGCAACCTTTTCAGGAGTGTTGTACATCTCGATCATAGCGTGAGCCTTTTCCTTGTTGATAGTCTGACCGTCAGCTTCAAACTTCTTGTCAGCTTCATTTTCAACATAACCCAGTACGAATACCAGAGTCTTGGACTCGCCGGGCTGGAGAGTGATTTCCTTATAATGGGAAGCGATAGGAGACCAACCGTCAGCAAAGGAATTTGTAGCCTTGCCGTCGGTTACAGCCTGAGGATTATCGAAGCCGTTGTAGAGACCGATAAAGGAATCACGGTCGGTATCATAGCCGTCGATATCATCGTTTACTGTATAGAAAGCGTAGTGGTCACGTCTGTCTCTGTATTCTGTCTTGTGGTAGATAGTAGAGCCTTCCACTTCAACACGACCTGTGGAGAAGTTTCTCTGGAAGTTAGTGCAGTCATCCTGAGCGTCCCACAGACACCATTCCAGGAAAGAGAAGAGCTTGATTGTCTTAGTCTCAGAGCCTTCGTTGGATATAACAACCTGCTGAACTTCACCTGCATAATTCTGAGGAACGAAGAAAGTAGCCTCAGCCTTAACATCGTTCTTCTTACCGGTTATGATGGTATAGCCCATACCGTGACGGCATTCATAGCTATCCAGCTCTGTCTTAACAGGAGACCAGCCGGGAGACCAGATTGTACCGTTGTCGTTGATGTAGAAATAACGTCCGCCCATATCAATGGGAACGTTATTGTAACGATAACGTGTGATTCGGCGGAGACGAGCGTCCTTATAGAAGTGGTAGCCGCCTGCGGTATTGGAGATCAGTGAGAAGAACTCCTGTGTGCCCAGGTAGTTAATCCAAGGATAGGGAGTTCTGGGGTTCTGAATGACGTATTCCTTAGCTGCGTCATCAAAGTAACCAAATTTCATAGTAAAGCTCCTTTTTTATTGTATTTATTGTTAGAGACCGGTGACCCGGTATTGCTTTCATTATATCATATAATTTTATTAATATCAACCGTTTTTACAATTTTCCCGAAAAAATTTTCAGGTGGTTTTTGGAGATATTGACTGTGATGCAATATGGGCTTGTCTCTTTGGTTCAGTATATGATGAGATATTTGTTTTAAGAACGGATAGGAAGTTAACAAAAAAACGCCGCCATGCGGCAGCGTTTCCTTAAAATCATAGAAAATCGACTCAGCGTTCTTCACAGATAAGCTTTATAGCAGTACGTTCCTCGCCATCAATCTGAATATTTGCGAAAGCGGGGATACAAATCAGATCAACACCAATAGGTGCGAGATAGCCGCGGGCAATTGCAATAGCCTTGACAGCCTGGTTTGCAGCGCCTGCACCTACAGCCTGTACTTCTACTACCTTCTTTTCTCTGATTACAGCAGCAATTGCACCTGCCACTGAGTTAGGGGAAGAATGTGATGATACCTTTAAAATTTCCATGTGATAACCTCCTGAAAGTTATTTTTGTTGAATTTTGTGATGTGTCAAATTGCAAGGCTTCTCTGCACATCTCCATTATACATCATTCTCCACAAAAAAGCAAGTGTTTTCTGTAAATTTGTGCAAAGAATCAAGAGAGAACCTCTGCCTTTATGGAAATAGCTGATATATTTCCTACAAAACCTTGACGAAAAGTTAATATTATGATATAATAACTATGTTTGTTGTGTTTGCGTGACACGAGTAAATGATAAAGGAGGTTTTTAACATGGCAAACACCCCGACAGCGTCCACTGCGGCTGGGTCTAAAAGTCCTCTGCTAAATGCTCAGACCAAGCCCTATTATGCAGGTATTGACATTGTCAAGATACTGGCTGTGTTTCTGGTAGTGTGTATCCATTTCTTTCTCTACAGCGGCTTCTACTATACTCCCATAAACGATACATCCTACTATCCCCTCATTGCTTTCCGATGGATTTCCTACACCTGCGTACCGCTCTTTATGATTTCCACAGGCTATCTTATGAAGAACAAGACGCTCAGTGCAAAGTACTACACAGGACTTATCAAGATAATCGTGCTTTATCTTGTGGTGAGTATCATCTGTATTCACTTTAGACAGAATCAGTTCAATGAGGAATTTGACGCATGGAAAACCCTTAAAGGCTTCTTTGAATTTAACAACGCAAACTATGGCTGGTACGTAAACTATTACATCAGTATCTTCCTTATGATACCGTTCCTGAATCTTGCCTTCAACGGTCTCGACAGCAAGTGGAAGAAGTTGGTACTGGTGGTAACAATTACCCTTATCACTGTTTTTGCACGGAGTCTTTTCCTGGGATTTGATAAGGATAACCAGATTCGTCTCTTCCCAGACTACCTGAATGGTATGTGGCCCATTGCCTATTACTTTGTTGGTGCCTATCTCAGAGATTACTCTCCGAAAAAGAAACTTGTACCCAAGCTTATAGCTGCGGCTGTGCTTGTGGGAACGGTTATCTTCATCACACTCAGCTCCTATCAGCATTCCCTTGACAATACCGAGTATGAACAGCATTTTGCGTCTCTCCACTTCAATGACTACAGCTCTTATCCCGTCTTTATCATTGCAGTATGTATCTTTTTCCTGCTTTATGATATAAAGTCGCAGAACAAGATTGTAAAGAAGGTACTTCGTACTATCTCCGATACAACACTGGTAACATACATGATTTCCTACATCTTCGACCAGAAGAACTACGTAGACGGCAAGATTGAGTATGTAACCATCCATCAGAAGATGTTCAGCTTCTTAAACGGTGGAAGTACAGATCCTCTCAACTTCAACGTCAAGTATCCGGAACTTTCAGACCGCTGGTTTCACATGTATGAGCCGATTCTGAATACATTCCTGTCATCACTCTTCTGGGGACTCCTTATCAATACGCTCTATAATCTCATTCACGACCTGATTATAAAGCTTATTGCAAAGAAAAAGGCAGGCGCAAACAACTGATAAATTCAAATCTAAAAAAGGCTATCGTTTAATGTAACGATAGCCTTTTTGTTATCTGTATATCACACGTTCAATGCTTATAGCTTTGCCTGATTTCTCATCGAATTCCACTACAACACCATTGAGGAAGCAGGGTGTCTGCGCCTCTGAGAAACGGTCGGGAAAGCGGAAACGGAAGCGTTTCAGTGCAGGCTCGGTTTCGATACCAAGTACTGACAGCTCAGGGCCTGTCATACCGGCATCAGTGATATAGGCTGTATGTTCGCTAAGGATGATTTCATCGGCGGTCTGGACGTGGGTATGTGTGCCGAACATGGCGGTGACTCTTCCTGTAAGAAAGTGCCCCATAGCCTTTTTTTCTGCGGTAGCTTCACCGTGGAAGTCCACGAAGATGTTGGGTGTGTCCATATCTTCAAGGATATTTTCAATGACAGTGAATGGGTTATCCAGAGGGTCCATATAGGTAGTACCCATAAGATTTACAACAGCAATCTGTGTTCTTCCAAGGTCAAGACGGCATATGCCCCGCCCTACGCATCCTTCAGGGAAGTTAGCAGGACGGATGATAGCGTCGTTTTCGTAGATTTCAAGGGCTTCACGGCGTTTGAAGCAGTGGTTGCCTGTGGTAATAACATCTGCGCCTGCCTGGAATAGCTGTTTTGATGAATATTTGGTGATACCGTTACCCTGGGCGGAATTTTCGCCGTTTACGACTGTGATGTCGATGTTATGTTCTTTTTTGATTTTATAGAGGTTGTCGAGGACGAACTGACATCCAACGTTGCCCACAACGTCTCCGACGAATAGTAGTTTCATCATGATTGTCTCCGTATCTGGTGATTGTTCCACATGGATCATTTTTATTCTGCATTGAGTAGACTCACGCCTGACCGCAAAATTCTCATGCTCGTTTCGATTGTACTTTTTTACTATAATTATTAGTTAAATTACTTCTGCTCTGTCTTAGCACTGACTTTCTGCATAAATCGGTCGCTGCCTACCTGTACTCTTTTATGAGTGCATACGCCAATTTCTCCTACCGCATCCTTTGCAGTGATGGTATAGGTTATCTCTCTGCCGCTTACTTCCACAATCTCAGCCTCAGCGGATACTGCCATGGTTTCAGGGGTTGCCGCAGTGTGACTCAGCTCCAGAAATGTTCCTACTGTAGTTTCGTCACCCTCAAGATAGGGGGCAATCGCCTTGCATGCCGCTTCTTCCATAAGAGCACACATCATAGGTGTTGCGTAAACTTTCAGTGAACCGCTGCCCACTGCTACTGCAAGTTTGCCTGAATCTACGATTGTTTCTGCTGTTCCCTTTGCACCGATTGTAATTGGTTTCATTTTTCTTTTTCCTCCTCATAAATCCTCGTGTGTGTTTGTTTTTTCTGTTATTTGTCTGCGGTTGCTTCATCCGCCGTCATTTTACCGCCCAGAATATCAAGTGCGCTAGGTGCTGAAATGTCACCTAATATGCGGTCATATGTAAGAGCGTCAAGCTTGGCGTTGGAAGCCAGGTGTGGGTTATAGTTGGTGGAGTAGATGGGTGTAACCTCCATCTCGTCCATCATAGTCTGTGTAAAGCTGTCTTTTGGCGCATCAATCCACTCCATGATAACGTAGGGAAGGTAGAATACGGAAACCTTCTCCTCAGGGAGATTTGTTTCATCAAGTCCGAAGTTGTTCCAAAGAATGTACTGCTGTTCATACAGTGTGTCACAATTTTCGCTGGTTATGCCAAGTTGGGCGTAAATACCGTCGTCACCACGCAGTGAGGGAAAGTGGTCGCCGATGAAAAGCACTACTGTAGGCTCGTCAAAATCCTCCATCCGTGTGAGGAAATCTTCCAAACCCTCTGACGTATGCTTAACCCATTCAAGGTAGTTGTCAAACTCATCGCCCTCGCCCTGGTCGTAGGGCTGGTGATTTTGCATGGTAGTGGTATGGATGAACATTGGTTCCTCCGACTCCTCCAGAAGTGCCTCAATCTGGTTGAGAATGGTGTTATCGTCGATATAGGTTCCGAAGTATTCAACAGGCACTGTGAAATCAGTGTCAAAAATCAACTGGTCGTAGCCGAAATTTGCATAAATTTTGTTTCTGCCGTAGAAGCTTGCAAGATAGGGGTGGATGTAGGCTGTGTTGTAGCCCCAGGTCTTGTAGTAAGCGGGAACGGTAGGCTGTGGACGGTCAAGGAGTACACGGTTGGGCATACTAGGGTCATCTAGGGATTTAACCGGCAGACCGAACATAAGCTCGAATTCTGTGCGTACAGTGTAGCTTGCGTAGGTAGGTGCAATAGCTGTACCTTGCCAGCCCATAGCTGCGGCGTTGTCAAGGCTTTCGTAGGTGTCGCCGATGGTGTCCGTAAGCTCCTCGAAAACGCGGAAATCTGCATAGGACTCGGACATTATAACAATAACATTGGGCTTGCCCGTTTCAAAGCTATCGTAGTCTGTGTCGGTCTCTGCAAGGTAGGGACTGATTACCGCCTGAGCGTCACCGTTTTCGTAGTCCTGTGGCTCTTCAAGGGACTGAGCAAAGCCCTCGGAGCCTGTTTGCAGAAAGAAGGCGATAAAGCCGTTAGCATCAAATTTTTCGTTGAGTATGAAAGTATTGTCGGCTTCGGAGGTGTCGAGGGTAAAGAGCTTGTAAACGGGAGTTGAAATGGTTGGATTCATAACAAAAACCACCAAAGAACCAAGGAGCGATAAGCCTCCTATAAGCCTTGCGGGAATTTGTCGATTGCGCTTTTTAAGCACAGGATTGAAGATAAACGCTGTCACCAGACCCGCAATAACAATCAGCACGGTGATAACAAGCCGCGGCGTGATTTTGATATAGGCGAAGCCTGTGAGGGAGATGATGTTGCCGGTGAGGAGCATATCGGGAATCATGAGATGATTGCCATTGGTGCCGTACTTGAAAAGTTCGGCAATGCTCAGTGCCATAACGCATACGGTTTCTATGGTCATGGCAAGCCACCCACGTCTGAGTATCAGCATAAGTCCCCAAAATATCACGGCAATTACCAGTATGTCAAAGAGCATTATACCCGGATGCTCCGCAATAAAAAGTACGATTTTACTAGGGTATTTATTCACTGTCAGCTCCGACATGCACACCAGGAAGATAGGGAATAGGAGCAGAATAAAATGGTTTGTCATAGGGTAGCGTGTGCTGTTGAGAGTACGCCAGTCATAGATTTTTTTCAGTTTGATACCGATTGGTTTTAATATATTACCACACCGTGAAAGTGCCTTATTTTTCATAGTTATATCTCCATTTAAAGGTCGTAAAAAACATCAATTGACATTATCTTACCACATGTTTATTAAAAGTGCAAGAGATTTCATTCGGTTTTCATCAAGTAGCGTTAATTTCGTATATTTGCTCATATCACTGGTCTCATGGCAGGTAAATTTGGTGAGAATAATGTTTAAATCGTAAGGCACTAATAATAGAGCAGAAAGAAAAAATAAGATTATATAAGAAAGAGAATAAAAATAATATGTCTTTATTTTATCTGTATGAAAAAATATTTTTCAAAACGAGTAAAAACTTCTTGACAAATAACTCGAATTGAGTTATAATCATCACATAGAGGGAAAGCATATTACCCGATACGGGTAAGAAGTCACCATGAACGATTATGTGAAAGGAGAACTTGTCATGAGAGTTGAAGAAACCGAAAAACTTTTGGAGGAGTACAGAGTTAGCTGTAATTTCCTGACAAACAGAATTGAAGCCCTGAACGATGGTATACGCAGAGAGAAGAATCCTGTTCGATGCGATGATATGAATCGGAGAGTGAGACTTCTTCGTGAAGAACGTCTGGAGCTTCTCAGAACCATGGAAAGCCTGCGGGGGTATGTTATATGAAAAGAGTTGAAATGTACGAAGCTATGGGGGCTTCTCCCTTCAAGCGGGAGGAGGATGAGGAGTCGTGCTCCCGTGCTGCAAGCCGAGAACGGCTTATTAAAAAAATCATCTTCACACGCCTTACGGATAGACAAAAGCAGGTAATCGTGCTATACTATTATTATCGGCTCAGGCAAAAGGAGATTGCACTGAGACTTGGTATTTCCGAAGCAGCGGTTTCAGCCTGCAAGCAGCGGGCGCTCAGCGAGCTTCAGTTTTACCTTGATATTGACATGAAAAGGAAGTAGAACCATGGAAACACCCATTTTTGATTATCTTATTAAGTATGCTCAGAGTGAAACCCTCCGTCTCCATATGCCCGGACATAAGGGCATTTCCCACGTACCCGAAATGAAAAACGCCTGCGCTCTTGATATTACTGAAATCACAGGTGCGGACAGCCTTTTTGAGGCTGAGGGGATAATTTCTCAGAGTGAGAAAACCGCCACTCGTCTATTCCGCACAGAGGAAACTGTCTATTCCTGCGGCGGTTCAACTCTCTGTATACAGGGTATGCTTTACTTAATGAAGCAGGAGGGCAGACGGGTTATTGCCGCAAGAACGGTACACAGAGCTTTTTTAAGTGCCTGCGCTCTCTTGGGAATTGAGGTTACATGGGTTTATCCTGAGAGAGAAGAGGGCATACTATCAGGAGAGTACACACCTGAATGCTTTGAAAAAGCTCTTTCAGAGTGTAGAGATCCTGCTTGTGTTTATGTCACTGCCACCGATTATCTGGGACATATTGTCGATATAGCGGGTGTTTCACGGGTTTGTAAAAGGTACGGTGCCCCTCTTCTTGCCGATAACGCCCACGGCGCACATCTTGCCTTTACTGTGCCTTCACGTCATCCCATTCATTTGGGAGCAGACCTCTGTTGTGACTCCGCACATAAGATGCTCCCTTGTCTTACAGGTTGTGCCTATCTGCATACCTCAAACCCAGTGTATGCAGGCAGACTTAAACAGGCAATGAGTATGTTCGCATCCACAAGTCCGTCATATCTTATGCTTGCATCTCTTGATATATGCAATGTTTTCCTTGAGGGTAGAGCGTGTGAATCCACAGAGAAAATTTGCAGAGGTGCAGAGAAACTGAGAGAAAGACTCGGGGAACGTTTTATCTTTTCAGAAACAGGTGACCCGCTTCATATTGCAATAGATACAGCGTCTATGTCCATTGATGGACGAGAGCTTGGACGAGAGCTTGAAGCCATGGGTTGTTACCCCGAATATGCAGGACGTGAAGCAGTAGTGCTTCTTTTATCGGCTGCAGAGCCGGAGGAGAATCTCATACTTGCAGAGACTGTACTGGGTAGCTGTGAGATGCCGCCAATGGCTGAAAGTGTAAAGAATCCGCCTGCTTTTCCACGACCTGTGAGAGCCATGAGCATAAGAGACGCATCACTTGCCATGAGCGAAGCTGTATCTGTAAAGGATGCGGTGGGGCGTATCTGTGCCGCTGTTCATGTACCCTGTCCTCCTGCTGTGCCAATTGTTATAAGCGGTGAGGTTATTGATTCTGCTGTTGTGGCGGTAATGGAGTATTATGGAATTTCTGATGTGCTGGTTGTGAAAGAAGCGTAGTAGGACACCGCAATTGTTTTGACGGTGAAATTCAGCTGAAAGTAAAGTGAAATATATTGACGATTTCTGAATCGGACTTTATAATAATGTCAGGGGTATTCTGCATTTGGTACATTAATTACACAAGGAAGAAATATGGATAAAACAAAACTCAAGGAAAATTTTAAAACAATTTTGAGATGCATAACAAACCCGCGACTACTTCTCTGTCTTGCAATTGCATGGATTATTACAAACGGATGGTCGTATATTGCCTTGGCAGTAGGCACTTACTTTAAAATAGGTTGGCTTGCGGGTATTGCGGGTGCGTACCTTACATTTCTTTGGCTGCCCATCTCGCCTGAGAAAATCGCCACAGTGGCTATTGCTATTGCACTTCTGAGAAAACTCTTTCCCAACGACCGGAAAACCCTTGCCGTTCTTCGTCAGCTCTATTCAAATGTCAAAGATGCCTTGAAAATCCGTAAGAAGAAAAGACGAAACAAGAAAAAAGGAAAAGTTAATAATGAATAATTGATATGTTTGACCCGACAGTCGGCGGAAACGCTGTTGGCAGACTCATCGAAAAAATGGCGACCGTAAAGGTCGCCATTTTCTTTATGTTTACTTGTTATTGTACTCGTCAACAACCTCGTTGATAACAGCTGCCCATTCGTCACGGATAACAGCCCACGAATCCTTCTCGCCATTGAGAATAGCGGAAGTGATGTTGTCCATGATGCCACGTGTTTCGTAGGTGTATTCGCCATCGCCGTACATTCTGCTACCCATACCGTAACCGAAGTCAAATACAGGAGTGATGTTCTCGGGATTTTTGTATTCGCAGAGAGCATCATACTGTTCCTCGGTAACGTAGGATTTCATAAGACCTGCTGCGGATACGTTAGGAATAAGTGCCTTCTGCTTTGCAGATTCCTGGTACTCTTCAATAGAGGATGCCAGTCTCTCGCACTTGATATATGCGCCAACTGCTGCACCCTTGTCGGAGCCCTTAACGAGCATTCTTGCACCGAAGTTGCAGTTAAGGAAGTAGTCATCTGTGTCGGGGTTCTTGGGAAAAGGTACAATCATAAGATCGTTCTCTTCAACAAAGCCCTCATCATTAAGCTTAGGCTCAGGCACGTGCTTGATGTTGGAGGTGCCCAGTGCCCAGTCAGCCATTGCAAAGAAGAGCGTGTCATTGTTTTCGCTGAGACAGCCAATCCATGTGGGGTCATAGAGACCACGGTTCATGATGTCCTCCATAATGTTTTCAGCAGACTCGATAGCCTCACTCTTGATGTTATTGGAGAATGTTGTACCGTCATAGTTGATGATAGTTTCGCCTGTGGACTGAATCATAGCCTGACCAAACCAACCGTTGATGCCATAGCGTGTTTCGCCGTCACCTGCATTGCCAACGAAGGTTGTCATCATTTCCATGAATTTATCCCAATCCCATTCGCCGTCCTCATAAAGCTCATAGGGATCTTCCAGACCGTTCTCTTCGCACATTGTTCTGCTGTATGTAATCAGAAGCGGGTCAGAGAGGCAGTATGGTATAACGTAGTGCTGACCTTTATATTCGTACATGTCGATAACTTCACGCATGTCGTCCCAGATTTCATCATCAAGGTCGATATAATCATCCAGAGGCTGATACTGGTCTTTTACGACACCGTTGGGCACAGCGTCCCACTCATAGGGGAACATATCAACAGGGTCGCCGCCGAGAATACGGCTTGCCAGTGTGTCGAATTTTGTTTCAGCAGTACAGGAGATATATTCAATCTTGCCGCCGTACTCATCCTCAAATAGCTGAAGAGCAACGCTTCTGTCCTGGTTGTTTGTGGGGTTGATGTCGTAGTAGGACAGCCAGTAAATTGTTTCGCCTTGTACGTCAGCCAGGTTGGGGTCGTTCTTGATGTAGTCAGCCGCAAGAGAAGCGTCTGCAACGTAGTCGTCTTGCTCCTTGTAGCTTTCGGAGTTTTCGGTGGGTTCGGTCTTAGTGTCGTCGCTACATGCTGCCAGACCCATCATAGAGGTCAGAGCAAGAAGTGCGGCCAGAGTGCGTTTTAAATTTTTCATTTGGATTCTTTCCTTTCACGAGGATTTTTATACGGCTTTTTACTGCCGTTTTTAAAGTGAAGTCGTTCCTCATATAAGCATTATATAACAAAGCTCTCATCTTGTCAAGAAGATTTGGCGATTTGCAATAAACCGTTTATAATTTGCGATAAAATCAGCAGTAAAAAATTTCTGAAACCCCTTGATTTTTAAAAAGAGATGTGCTATAATATTACTATACACTAAGCAAAGACCGGCAACCACCGGTCTTTTGCTTATGTATACGGAAAAATTACCCGAAAGGACGGAGGAAATCAATGAAAATCAAAAAATTCGGCGGCACGGAAAAGCAGGTCTACGAAATGGTACTGCCCATTGCCGAAGAGCTTGGCTTTGATATCTGGGACGTGAGCTTCGAGAAGGAGGGCGCATACTGGTATCTCCGTGTGTTTATCGACCACGAGGACGGTATCACCATCGAGGACTGTGAAAGGATGACAAGACCCGTAAGCGACATTCTTGACAAGACGGACCCCATCCCTCAGAACTACATTCTGGAGGTAGGCTCCGCAGGTCTTGAAAGAGCACTTACTCTTTCTGAGCATTTTGAGTGCTGCATCGGTGAAACGGTTCAGGCACACGCTATCCGTCCTGTTGACGGTGAAAGAGACTGGGTGGGCGAGCTTGCCGCATTTGACGGCACAAGCATCACCGTTAATCTCGAGGATAAATCCGTACAGCTGAGTCTGGAGACTCTTGCCTATGTAAAGCTGTACGTAGAAGTAGATTTTTAATTAACTGGAGGAATGAAACGACATGGACAACAATTTTTTTGAAGCACTCAGTGCACTGGGTGCAGAGAACAGCGTAGACGTTGACGTACTGGTTGAAAAGGTTAAATCAGCTATGCTCAAGGCTGCCAGAAAGGCTTATCCTGACTGTGAGGAGAATATCACTGTTGATATTGATCCTGAGACAAAGAAGTTCGAGATGTACCTGAGACAGACCGTTGTTGATGATGAGCCTATCGACGAAAACGAAATCAACATCGCCGTTGCGAAAATCTTTGATCCGAATGCTTATGTAGGCGGCTATATTCAGAAGAGACTTAATATTGACAAGTTTGGCAGAGCTGCTGCTCTCTCCGCAAAGCAGTCCATTAAGGGCGATCTTCGCGACATCAACCGTGCACGTATCCTTGAAAAGTTCGAGGACAAGGAATTCGAGTGCATTACCTGTCAGGTATCTCAGGTTGAACCCGGCGGTGCTGCTACCCTTATCTATGACGGCACTGAAATTTACCTTTTCCATGAGGAACAGATTCCCGGCGAGGTTCTGAAGGAAGGTCAGATGATTAAGGTTTACATCACAGCTATTACAAATAAGCAGAAGAAGCCTGTTATCAAGATTTCCCGTGTACGCAAGGAGCTGGTAAAGCGTCTATTTGAGATGACCGTTCCCGAAATCTACGACGGCACTGTTGAGATAAAGTCCATCTCCCGTGAGGCAGGTTCAAGAACAAAGATTGCTGTATGGTCCAATGACCCCAATGTTGACGCAGTGGGTGCATGTATCGGCCCCAAGCGTTCGAGAATCTCCGCTATTGTAAACGAGCTGGGCGGCGAAAAGATTGACATTATCCCCTACAGTGAAAAGTGCGAGGAATTCATTGCACGTGCTCTTGCTCCCGCAACAGTTCTCCGTGTTGACATTCTTACTAATGAAGAGAAAGATCGCACCTGCCGTATAGTAGTTCCAAATCACCAACTGTCCCTGGCTATCGGTAACCGTGGTCAGAACGCAAAGCTTGCGGCTAAGCTTACAGGCTTTAAGATTGACATCAAGCCTGAAATCGAAATTGTTCCCGCAGAGGTTGCAAAGGAGCTTGCACCTTCCGAAGAGACTGAAACCGTTATGGAAATTGCAGAGGAACTTGCTGTTCTTGACGATGCAGCTGAGGCGGCTGTTGCAGAGGCAGCAGAAGAACTGGACACACTGGACGACGGCTGCTCCATCGAGGAATAATCTGTATGAAAACTAAGAAAATACCTATGCGTATGTGCATCGGCTGCGGCACGATGAAGGAAAAGCGCAGTCTGATACGTGCCATAAAAAGTCCTGAGGGCGAAATAAGCCTTGATTTCACGGGAAAGAAGTCGGGCAGAGGCGCATACTTATGTAAAAGTATGGACTGCTTTATGCAGGCGCAGAAAGGGAGAAAGCTGGAACGTGCGTTTTCCTGTAAGGTGGACGCTGGTGTGTATGAGGAGCTTCGTGATGTTTTGCAGCGAGAAATGGATAAATCTTCTGACGATATGCCGTAAGGCGGGAAAGCTTGTAATGGGCTTCGACTCCGCAAAGGAGGAGGTGCTGAGCGGAAGATGCAAGGGTGTATTCATAACACATGATGCATCTGACAAGACTCGCAAGGAGGTATGTTTCTTCTGCGAAAAAGGAAATGTGCCTATGTGTGAGGTTCAGCTTACCATGACCGACATCCAGAATGCCGTAGGACGCAAGGCAGGAGTTCTTGCCGTAACTGACAGCGGCTTTGCGGAAAGACTTAGAGAGCTGGCAGAAGCTTTATAATTGGCAATAGATAATTGACAATTTATGAGTGGGCTTTGTCCACAGATTCAGATTTGTTTGATTAACAGTCGGGCAGGGTGCTCGGCGTAAATAGAAACAGGAGGGTTCGCCTATGACGAAAAAGAGAAAGCTTAGCGATGTAGCAAAGGATATGCGTATTGACGCAGCAGAGCTTATCGCATTTTACAGCGGTGACCAGAAGAAGAAAGCAGGAAGCGGTCTTACCGATGAAGAGGTAAACGCAGCTCTGGAACATTTCACTCAGAAGAGTCAGGCAGAGAATTTTGACGAGTACTTTAAAACTCGCAGCCTGCCCAGAAGTGCTTTTGAAAAGCAGGAAAAGCCTTCGGAAGAAAAGAAAACGGAAAAGAAAACTATGAAGAAGATTGATAAGCCCGTAAAGGCAGAAAAGACTGAGAAAAAGCCGGCCCCTAAGAAGGAGGCTAAAACAGAACAAAAATCCGCTCCCAAGGCAGATGCAAAGACAGAACAGAAGTCTCAGTCTAAGACAGCAGTAAAGAGCGAGCAGAAGTCTCAGCCCAAGAATGAGAGCAATAATAACAATAACAGCAAGAACAGCAACCGCAAGAATGACAAGAAGAAGCAGCCCCCCAAGGCTCAGAGCCACGGCGAAAGACTTCACGTTGAGGTTGAACTTTCATCAGGTGGCAGCGCAGCATCTCAGCAGCGTCGTACTGTTGATACAAGAGGTTCCTATGTTGACCTTGACAAGTACAATCAGCGTTATGAGCAGATGGCAAGCGGCGGTAAGTACGGTAAGGATAATTATTCCTCCAAGAAGCAGAAAATTAATCAGAAGTCCGCACAGCGTAACAAGCAGAAGTACTCCAACAAGCGTGAGACTGAACAGGATAAGCTGCGCAGACTGGAGCTGGAACGAGCAAGAAAGCAGCAGCTGAAGGTTATGATTCCCGATGTTATTGTTGTAAGCGAGTTGGCTGCACGTCTCAAGGTGACTGCAACAGAGGTTATCAAGAAGCTTATGATGCTGGGCGTTATGGCTTCTATTAATGAAGAAATCGACTTTGATACAGCATCCCTGGTAGCAGAGGAGCTGGGTGCAAAGGTTGAAAAGGAAGTTATTGTAACCATCGAGGAACGTCTTATTGAAGAGGATGACGAGAGCGAGGATACAGAGGAACGTTGCCCTGTTGTATGTGTTATGGGTCATGTTGACCACGGTAAGACCTCTATCCTTGATTGCATCAGAAACGCTCATGTTACAGCAGGGGAAGCTGGCGGTATTACACAGCATATCGGTGCTTATCAGGTAATGTGCCAGGGCAAGCCTATCACTTTCCTTGATACTCCCGGACATGAAGCTTTCACAGCTATGCGTGCAAGAGGCGCAAATATCACTGACATTGCAATTCTCGTAGTTGCAGCTGACGATGGTATCATGCCTCAGACAATCGAATCTATCAGCCATGCAAAGGCGGCAGGTATTACTGTTATCGTTGCTATCAACAAGATGGATAAGGAAACCGCTAATCCCGACAGAGTAAAGGAAGAGCTTACAAAGTACGAAATGGTCTGCGAGGACTGGGGCGGCGATGTTATCTGTGTTCCCGTTTCCGCTAAAACCGGTCAGGGCATTGACGAGCTTCTGGAGAATGTTCTGTTGGTTGCAGAAATGCAGGAGCTGAAGGCTAATTCCGCACGCCGTGCAAAGGGTACAGTAGTTGAAGCACGTCTTGATAAGGGCAGAGGTCCTATCGCTACACTGTTGGTACAGAACGGTACTCTCCACACAGGTGACGTTATTATTGCAGGTACAGCGGTTGGTCGAGTAAGAGTTATGACAAACGACAAGGGTCAGACTGTAAATGAAGCAGGCCCCTCCGTTCCTGTTGAAATCACAGGTATGGCAGAAGTACCCGAGGCAGGCGATACATTCAACGCAGTTGAAGATGAGCGTCTTGCAAGAACTCTCGTTGAGCAGAGAAAGCATGAGGCTAAGGAAGCTAAGTTTGGCGAATACCAGAAGGTTACACTTGACAATCTGTTCAGCCAGATTGCTGAGGGCGAGATGAAGGAGCTTAGCGTTGTAGTTAAGGCTGACGTTCAGGGTTCTGTTGAAGCCGTGAAGCAGTCCCTTGAAAAGCTCTCCAACGATGAAGTACGTGTACGTGTTATCCACGGCGGCGTAGGCGGTATCAAGGAAAGCGATGTTATGCTTGCAAGTGCTTCAAACGCTATCATTATCGGCTTTAACGTTCGTCCTGACCAGATTGCAGAGGAAACGGCTGCAAGAGATAAGGTCGAAATCAGAACCTATCGTGTAATCTACGACGCAATCGAGGACGTAGAAACTGCTATGAAGGGTATGCTTGACCCCAAGTACAGAGAAATCGTAATGGGCAGAATTGAAGTACGTGACGTATTCAAGATTTCAAATGTTGGCGCAGTTGCAGGTGCGTATGTACTGAACGGCAAGGTTACAAGACAGTGCCAGATTCGTGTTGTACGTGACGGCGTTGTAATTGCCGAGGATAAGATGTCAAGCCTGAAGCGTTTTAAGGATGATGTTAAGGAAGTAGGCGAAAGCTTTGAGTGTGGTATCACACTTGAAAAGTTCCGTGACTTCAAGGAAGGCGACATCTTTGAGGCATTCATTATGGAGGAATACAGAGACTGATGGGAAGCTTTAATATCAGCCGTACAGAAGAGGATTTATTCCGTGAGCTTACGGTTATTATGAGAGAACTTAAAGACCCAAGGATTGACCCACTCCTAAGTATTGTACGCATTGAGCTGTCCCGTGATCTTTCCAACTGTAAGGTCTATGTTTCAAGTCTCAGTGGACAGGACAAGGCAAAGGAGTCCGCAGAGGGTCTCCGTAGTGCAGGCGGTTATATAAAGCGTGAAGTTTTCCGCAGAATCAAGATGAGAAAAGTGCCTACTTTTCACTTTATCGCCGATGACTCCATTGCTCACAGCGCAAAAATAAATGAAATGCTCCACCATGTACAGCCCTCAGTTGAGGATGTCTCTGAGGAAGAGGAGTAAAACTATGAGAGAGATTAGTGTAAAGGAAACCGCAGAGCGTCTCCTTGATTGTGACTATGCCTATATTCTCATTCACAGAAGTCCCGACGGTGACTGCATCGGAGCAGGCTATGCACTGCTCTATGCTCTCCGTGCCATGGGTAAAAAGGCAAAGGTTTATTGTAATGACGAGATTCCCGCAAGATACCGCTTTATGATTCCCGAGTGCGAGACAACGGAGGATTTCCAACCTGAAATTATCATATCGGCTGATATAGCCGACGAACAGCTTTTTGGGGATAACCTCAGCTGCTTTAAGGGTAAGGTAGACCTTGCAATCGATCACCACATCTCAAACACAGGTTTTGCAAAGGAAACTTGTCTTGATGGCAAGGCAGCGGCGGCTTGTCAGGTTGTATATGAGATATTCCGTGAAATGAAAGTTGAGATAACCCGTGAAATCGCTGTTTGCCTCTATACAGGCATTGCAACGGATACAGGCTGTTTTATGTACGATAACGCAGGGGCACGTACCCACGCCATTGCAGGTGAAATCATGGCTATACACCCTGAAATTCCCTACGGCATCATTAATCGTAATATGTTCACTGTGAAATCCATGGGCAGAATTAGACTTGATGCTATTCTGGCAGACAGGCTTGAGAGCTATTTTGATGGAAAATGTACTATGGTTAGCGTTACCAAAGCCCTTATGGAAGAGTATTCCATTGATGAAGCAGAGCTTGAGGGCATCGCAGGCTTTCCCCTTCAGGTTGAAGGTGCAGAGGTGGGCGTGGTGCTTAAAGAGCGTGAAGTGGGAATTTTCCGCATATCTATGCGTTCAGCCGATAAGGTGAACGTCTCTGAAATATGCTCGTTTTTAGGCGGTGGCGGTCACATAAAGGCTGCGGGCTGCTCGATTACGGGCACTGAAGAAGAGGCAAAGGCGGCTATCCTGGAAGCTGTAGCAAAGGGGCTGGAGAAAATTTGAACGGTATTCTTTGTATGAATAAACCGCAGGATTTCACATCTTTTGACGTTATAGGCAAGCTCCGAGGCATTATTCGTATAAAGCGTCTGGGTCACACCGGAACTCTCGACCCCATGGCAACGGGTGTTCTGCCTGTTCTGGTGGGTACAGCGGCTAAGGCATGCGATATCATGCCGAATGAGAATAAAATCTACCGTGCAAAGGTAAGATTCGGTCTCAGCTCCGATACTCTGGATATATGGGGGAATGAGTTCATAGAGCATCCGGCAATGCACGTTACAAGAGAAGCCCTGGAGGCTGTAATTCCCCGTTTTACCGGAAGAATTACCCAACTCCCCCCTATGTACTCTGCCGTATCTGTTGGCGGAAAGAGACTCTATGAGTTGGCACGAGAGGGCAAGGAAATAGAACGTCCCACAAGAGAGGTGGATGTTTTTGACATCGCTCTCCACGACTTTGATGAGGAACAGCAGGAAGCTGAAATGACCGTTTCCTGCGGCAAGGGAACATATATCCGTACGCTACTCTCAGATATGGGACAGGCTCTTGGCGGTGACGCTGTAATGACAGCCCTTACACGTACAATGGCATCAGGATTTAATATCAGTGAGTGCTACACCTTTGATGAGGTTAAGGAAGCTATGGAAAACGGTACACTTGAAAGTCTCCTCTTTCCTACAGAGCGGCTTTTTGAGGAGTATCCTAAGCTTCAACTTAATGAAGTACAGTCAAGGATGTACCGCAATGGCGTGAAGCTTGATTTAAGTCGTCTGCACGGTATAAATGGTGGTACTGAGCTTTATACAGTATACAGCCACGACGGCGTTTTTATAGGTACAGCGAGAGCGGACTTTGAAGAAAACATTCTTCGCTGTCACAAGAATTTTGAGGAAAGGTAGGGATTTTTCTGATGCTTAGAGGAAGTGAAATACAGGATTCAGGAAGTGCTGTAGCTCTGGGACTTTTTGACGGAGTACATCTGGGACACCGAAGAGTTTTAGACGATGCGGCAGAGTGCAGAGCTTTGGGACTCACTCCCTCGGTATTTACATTTCGGACGGAGAGCTTTCCCCGAAAGCACGGAAAACCCTTTGAATTTCTCTGCACCGATAAACGCAAGGCAGAGCTGCTATTTTCCTGCGGTATAGAATACATCTGTTCCCTCTCCTTTGAAGAAATAAAGGAAATGGACGGTGACAGCTTTTGCAGGAAAATTCTCCTTGAAAGGCTTCGTGCTAAAAAAGTTTTCTGCGGCAGTGACTTCCGATTCGGAAAGAACGCTGCCTCAGGCTTTGAAGAGCTTCAGGCGGCAGGTGAGCGGTACGGTTTTGAAGCGGTACTTACGGAAGCGGTTCAGTACGCAGGTGCAAATGTCTCCTCTACCCGCATACGTACAGCTCTCAGAAGCGGTGAACCTGAAAAAGCGGCAGAGCTTTTAGGTAGGCCCTATGCTGTAACAGGGGAGGTTATAAGGGGTAAAGCTTTGGGTAGAACTCTTGATTTCCCCACCATAAATCAGCCCTTTAAAAAAGGTCAGCTTGTACCGAAAAGAGGAGTTTACCTGAGCCGTGTGGAAAACGAGCATGGTTCATTCTTCGGTGTTACCAATATCGGAATCAAGCCCACGGTAACAGAGGAAAATATTCCTCTCAGTGAAACCTTTATCTTTGATTTCAAGGGCGATTTATATGGCAAAGAGTGCGTGACTGAGCTTCTTTCCTATATACGACCCGAAATGAAATTTGATAGTATAACTGCACTGCGCAGTGCTATTTCCGCTGATACGGAAACAGCTCGCAGTCTTGCACAGCAATATAAATGAAAGGATGGATAAAACATGGAAAAAAGAGTCAGAACCAGATTTGCACCCAGTCCTACAGGCTATATGCATATCGGCAACCTGAGAACTGCTCTCTATGCTTATCTTATTGCTAAAAAGGATGGCGGAGATTTTATTCTTCGTATCGAGGACACCGACCAGGAGCGTTACGTTGAGGGTGCGGTGGACGTAATCTATAACACACTGCGTATTGCAGGTCTTAATTGGGATGAGGGACCCGACATCGGCGGCCCTGTGGGACCCTATGTACAGTCTGAGCGTATGGGTATGTTCAAATCTTATGCTGAGGAGCTGGTTAAAAAGGGCCACGCTTACTACTGCTTTTGCGATAAGTGCCGCCTGGATGAGGTAAGAAAGGCTCAGGAAGAAGCACACCTTGACCCCATGTACGACCGTCACTGCCGTAATCTTTCTCCGGAAGAGGTAGAAGAGAAACTCGCAGCCGGTATCCCTTATGTAATCCGTCAGAAGATGCCGCTCGACGGCACGACCACTTTCCATGATGAAATCTACGGCGATATCTCTGTTGAAAATGCAACACTTGACGACCAGATTCTTATTAAGACCGATGGTATGCCTACCTATAACTTTGCAAATGTAGTTGACGACCATGTAATGGGCATCACCCATGTTATCCGTGGCAACGAGTATCTGTCCTCTGCTCCTAAATATAACCTGCTTTATGAGGCATTTGGATGGGATGTTCCCGTATATATCCACTGTGCTCCTGTTATGAAGGATCAGCAGCACAAGCTATCCAAGAGAAATGGCGATGCTTCCTTCCAGGATCTTATGGCAAAGGGCTATCTGCCTGAGGCTGTTGTGAACTATATCTGCCTTCTGGGCTGGGCACCTACAGGTGAGCAGGAGATTTACTCTCTCTCTGAGCTTTGTGAAGCGTTCAACATCAAGGGTATCAGCAAGTCCCCCGCTATCTTCGACAGCATGAAGCTTAAAGCTATCAATGCAAAATATGTTGCAGCTATGAGCGATGAGGCTTACGCTGAAATCGCTGTACCCTATATAAAGAAAGCTGTAAAGCGTGAAATTGCTGATATGGATACTCTTTGCAGAGTGCTTAAACCCAGAACGGAAATTTTCACTGATATTGCAGAGCAGATTGACTTTATCGATGAGTTGCCCGAATATGACTTGGAAATGTATCGTCACAAGAAGATGAAAACTACTCCCGAGACAGCACTTGAGGCACTCAAGAAGCTTCTACCTGTACTGGAATCACTTGACACATGGACAGCAGACAGTATTCATGAGGCAGTGTTCGGTCTTATTGCAGAATTGGAAGTTAAGAACGGTTTTATGCTGTGGCCTCTTCGTACAGCGGTTTCAGGCAAACAATGTACACCCGGCGGCGGTACGGAGCTTTGTGCAATCTTAGGCAAGGAAGAGACTCTTCGCAGAATCAGAATCGGAATAGAGCGTCTGTCTTGAGGTTTCAGTACGCTATCACGGCACTATCACATAAACGATGTATAATGTTTTCAAATTGTGCATTGGCATATTATAAGGAGGAATTCACCCATGATCGAGGTTAAAAACCTTACAAAATACTACGGCGGTCATCTGGCAGTGGATAACATCAGCTTTACCGTTGAGGACGGCGAAATCTTAGGTTTCTTGGGTCCTAACGGTGCGGGTAAGTCCACCACCATGAATATGCTCACCGGCTACATCAGTTCATCCTCAGGTCAGGCTCTCATTAACGGTGTTGACATTTTAGAGGACCCTATAAAGGCTAAGGCAAATATCGGCTATCTGCCTGAGCTTCCGCCTCTTTATCAGGACATGACCGTTATGGGTTATCTGAACTTTGTCTATGACCTTAAAAAGTGCAAGCTTCCCAGAAAGGCTCATCTTGCCGAAATCTGCAATCTGTGCAAAATCTCCGATGTTTCTCACAGAATTATCCGCAGACTTTCCAAGGGCTACCGTCAGCGTGTAGGTATGGCTCAGGCTCTTATCGGCAATCCACCTATTCTCATTTTGGACGAGCCGACAGTTGGTCTTGACCCCAAGCAGATTATTGAAATCAGAAACCTTATCAAGAAGTTGGGCAAGCGTCATACACTGATTCTGTCCTCTCACATTCTGTCCGAGATTCAGGCAGTGTGTGACCGAGTTATTATCATTAACAAGGGCAAAATGGCGGCTGATGATACGCTGGAAAACCTCACCAGAAGCGTTGCTACTACAAACCGCATGATAGTACGTCTTGATGGCAAGCGGGAGGATGTACTCCAGGCAATCCGTCTTATTCCGGGCATCAAAAGCGTCCGTGCAGAGATGGAGCGTGATGGCGGTCTTTATGACTACGAAATCGTTCTGGAGGACGGCGCAGACGTAAGAGTTATGCTCAACGAAATGTGCAAGGAAAACGGCTGGTCTATCTTCAAGATGGCTTCTGATGAAATGACTTTGGAGGATATCTTTATGAAGATTACCATGGGTGAGGATATTTCAAGTACAGCCAGAAAGCCCGCTCCTGTGATTAATCTTATTACAGCTGAGGATCAGCGTGCTGCAAGAGAAGCAGCGGAGGAGGCTGCGGAAGAAGCTACTGAAAAGGCAGAGGCTGAGGCTCAGAATCAAGAGGAAAATAAGGAGGATGAAGAATAATGGGTGCAATTTTCAGACGTGAAATGGGAGCCTTTTTCTCTTCTCCCATTGCATATGTATATTTAACTGTTTTCTACGCTTTTTCAGGCGTGTGCTTCTATCTGTTCACACTGTCCTACGGTATCTCCGATATGGCTCAGTTTTTCTCCATGCTTTTCTGGGCAGGTTTTCTGCTTATCCCTGTGTTGACAATGCGCAGCTTCAGTGAAGAGAAAATGCAGAAAACCGAGCAGGGACTCCTTACTGCGCCTGTATCACTGGGTGGCATTGTCCTTGGAAAGTACTTTGCAGCTCTTGCAATGTATACAATCGGTATTGCGATTATTTTTGTATATGCTCTTATTTTAAGCGCATTCGGCGCAGTTACCTGGGGAATAGTTCTGGCAAACTTCATTGCCCTCTTCCTTCTGGGTGCAGCGTTTATCTCTATAGGTGTGCTGATCTCCTCTCTCACAGAGAACCAGTTCATTGCTTACATCATCAGCCTTCTACTCCTGTTCGTTATGTGCGTTATGCAGGAGCTGGCAGGTCTTATTGAGAATGCAAGCGTTCCCGAGCTTTTCCAGCCGGTAGTAGAGGTTATTGCAAAAGGTATGAACGCTATTTCTTTCTACAACAAGTTCTATGATTTCACTTGCGGACTGTTTGACCTTTCCAGTGTGCTCTTCTATGTGAGCGTTGCAGCTGTGTTCAATTTCCTTACAGTCCGTGTGCTGGAATCACGCCGCTGGAAGTAAGGAGGTAAAGATACTATGAAGAATACAAATATTCCCGAAGAACTTCAGACTGCGAAGCAGAACAAGAAACTCAAAGCTCGCAAGAAGCTGAAGTATGGCTCTATGGCTACCGGTATTACCGTGGTAGTTATTGCGGTGGTAGTGCTTATCAATATTCTGGTGAGTATGTTGGCAGATGTACGTCTTGACCTTACAGCGGATAAGGTTTATGCCGTTTCAGAGGAAACTATCGACTATGTAAAGAACTTGGATAAAGAGGTTGAAATTGCTATTTCCGTTGAACCAGATGACATCAAGTCTCTTCTGGGTACAACTGAGATGATGATTTCTGAGACCCTGTCTAAATATGAGGGATATTCCGACAAAATCTCCGTTTCCTACTTTGATACAACCAAGGACCCTGACATTCTCTCCAAGTATCAGGAGATGTACGGCGGTGACATCGGCTCAGGCTGTGTTATTGTATCAAGTGGCGAGCGTGTGAAGGTTTACAGCCTTCTGGAGATGTTCGACATCAACAGCGAGATGTACAGTTACTACATGTACGGTTACTGCACCTTCAACGATATCATCACAGGCTACAAGGGTGAACAGCTCCTTACAAATGCCATTATGAACGTTACCGATGCTAATGTAAAGACTGTTGGTATCATCGAATACACAGGCGAGAGCGATTCTCTCAGCTATGTATTCAGCCAGACTCAGGGAAATGTAAACGCTATAGAGGGTCTTGCTTCTCTCTTTGATGACAATGGCTATGATGTAATACGTGGTCTTAATGCTACAACAGGCGATTTCGCAGAGGCAGATTGCGATATTATGGTACTCCCTGCACCTGTAGTTGACCTTTCTGAGGACGCTGTAAAGAAGCTTTCTGACTATCTCTATAACGATGGTCAGTATGGCAAGCACATGATTTATATTGCAGACTACACCCAGGGCGATACGCCCAACCTTGATGCATTCCTGAAGGAGTGGAATATCACTGTCTCTGACAGCCTTGTAATTGATACCGATGAGTATCTCCAGAGCGTTACAACTGTTGACACTGTATCAACGGGTCAGAACGTTCTTGCACCAAGAGTTTCCATAGCTGATACAAACTACAGCGGTAGCCTGGAAAATACTTCTCTTGCAATTGTAGCTCCATTTGCACGTGCTATAAAGGAGGAGAAACTCAACAATGGCAAGGTACTCTACCCTCTGCTGACTACATCCGAAGGCTCTTCTGAGTATATCATCAGTGAAAACGCAAACGTTACCGAGGACGAAGCGGCTGCAGCAGGCTCACGTACAGTTGCGTGTGTTGTACAGAATCAGGTAAACGTTGACGGTACAATAATGGAAAGCGATATGCTGGTTATCTCCTCTATGGCGATGATTGACTACTACGTTTTAAATGACGCTTCCTACAATAACGGCGCATATGTAATCAGTGCGTTGAACACTATCTGCGGCAAGGAAGCAACCACCGTTATTGAGTCCAAGAGCGTTCAGGCTGCAACCATTGACATTACAGCTGACCAGATTGATACAATCAAGTGGTGCGTATGGCTGGTTATTCCCGGTCTTGTAATTATAGCAGGCGTGATTGTTGCTGTACGCAGAAGAAGCCACTAATTCGGCGAGAAAGGATTTTTTCCTATGAATAAGAAGTTAGTCGGACTTATCGGCGGCGCAGTTCTGGTTGCAGGACTTGTTGTGGCTGTAGTGGTTGTTTCAAACAATCAGTCCGGAAAGGATAACGGCGAGTCCACAGAACCCGTTGTTACAACAGTAAATCAGGAGGATCTCATTCTCTCAGCTCAGGCTGCTGAGAATGTGGCTTCTATTGAGGTTACAAATAGCAATGGCACTTTTACCATTGTACGTATATCTGAGGCTGATGAAGAAGCGGGAACAAGTGTTGTATTTGGTGTAAAGGGTTGGGAGAATCTGCCCACAGAGAACGCTATAGCAGGTACACTTGCGAATAATATTGCCTCTCTCACTGCCAATGACATCGTTATGGAGGACTGCGACAACCTTGATAAATATGGTCTTGGTGATGATGCGGTAAAGGGCAAACTTACCTTTGATGACGGCAGTACCTTTGAGTTCCGTGCAGGCACCACCCTTGCGGATGGTGAACATGATTATTTTGCAATTGAGGGGGATGATACCGTTTATTCGGTTAAGACCTCTCTGGTTGCAAACTACAGAAGAGCGGCAGACAGCTTCCTCTCCAAGATTATGCTTCCCGCTCCCGCAGAGGAGGACTACCCCATTGTAAACACTCTCACCATTGAGCGTGAAAATATGAAGCAGCCTATCGTTCTCACCTACGCAGACTATGCTAACGATGATGACAATCTGGGCGGTACAGCGGCATCTCACGAAATGACCGAGCCTATCCCTGCTTACCTCAGTGTTGAGCGTTCAACCGATGTTATCACAGGAATGTTCGGTGTGGCATCAGAGAAGATTCTAAAGCTCTATCCTGAGGATGCTGATATGGCAGAATATGGCCTTGACGAGCCTTTTGGTAAAGCGGTTATGGACTGCGATGATGGCAACACCTACACTCTTCTTATTGGTGACCGTTATGTAGAGAAAGACGAGGAGACAGGTGCTGAAACTGTGCTTTATCCTGTAACTATGGAGGGCGTTGACGCTATCTATGCAATGACGGAAGAGAAGTGCCTTTGGGCAACGGTTGAGCCTACTGACCTTGCATCAAGTCTTGTACTTGCTACTTACGTATGGGATATTGAGGAGCTAAGACTCAGTGCAGCGGGTATGGAGGAAATGAAGTTTGACATCACCGGTGAGGATGCTGAAAGTGCGGTTGTAAAGCTTAACGGCGAGACGGTTGATACTGAAAGATACCGTAATCTATATTCTTTCCTACTTAAAACCACTGCGGAAGGCGTTGTGCTGGAGGAGGAGCCTGTGGGTGACCCTGCGGCAATCATTTACTTCCGTACAAGAAGCGGCAGCAAGGAACAGGAAATCTGCTTCTACAAGCAGGACGCTTTCAACTGTCTTATCACAATAAACGGTGAATCCAGCTTCAGAACAAGAGCTTCATTCATCGACGCATTAACAAAGAACATGGAGCTTTTCGGTACAGACGAGTCGTTTGTCACAACCTGGAGCTAAATCCAGTGATATAAAGCCCCTACAACAATTACACGGAAAGGACGATCAATATGCAGCAGGAATTTTTCATGTACAAGGGTTATCCTCTGGTACGAAGCGGAAACAGTATTTACTATGGATATATGTGTGATTCCTATGTAACACAGCTCCAGATTATGCATAAGACAAAGCAGGGTGAGCTAGATGTGGCGGATAAAATCAAGGTCTACAAGATTTCCACAGATGAAAAGCTTAGCCCCATGGACGCTATTGTAAAGACCTCTGAGAGAACGAGCCTTTACGATGCACTTGACCTGGCTAACGCCTGGTTGGAAAGACAGTAAAAAAAGCCGGACTTATGTCCGGCTTTTTTCAGTTAATAATGAATATTATTGAGTGATTACGCCATGAGCTTAACCATAACAGCCTTCTGAGCGTGGAGGCGATTTTCAGCCTCTTCAAAAATTTCATTTGCGTGAGCCTCAAATACCTTTGCGGTGATTTCCTCTTCACGGTGTGCAGGGAGACAGTGGAGAACCATTGCATCCTTGTTTGCAAGAGCCATAATTTCGTCGTTAATCTGGTAGCCTGCAAATGCGATCTTACGCTTCTCAGCCTCGCCTTCCTGACCCATAGATGCCCATACGTCAGTGATAACTACGTCTGCGCCCTTTGCAGCTTCCTTGGGATCGTTTACCATGGTAAACTTGTCGCTGTAAGCCTTTACAAATTCCAGAACCTCAGCATCGGGCTGATAGTCGTTGGGGCAGGCGATGCTGAAGGCCATGCCGACTTTGAGACAGCCTACGATAAGAGAATTAGCCATGTTGTTTCCGTCACCGATGTAGCATACCTTCAGACCGTCAAATGTGCTCTTGAATTCACGAATAGTCATAAGGTCAGCCAGAATCTGACAAGGGTGACAGAAGTCAGTAAGACCGTTGATAATCGGAATACTGCCGTATTCTGCCAGGTCTTCAACCTCTTTCTGTTCAAAGGTACGAATCATGATGCCGTCGAGATAGCGGGATAGTACACGGGCTGTATCCTGTACAGGCTCGCCTCTGCCAATCTGTAAGTCACGGGAGGATAGAAAGAGAGCCTGACCGCCAAGCTGATACATACCTTTGTCAAAGGAAACACGTGTACGTTGATATGACTTCTGGAAAATCATACCCAGAGTCTTGCCACGGAGATGGGGATGAGGGATACCGTTTTTCAGCTCGTATTTAAGCTGGTCAGCGGTGTCCAGTATGTCGATAATTTCTTCGGTACTCATATCGAGTATTTTCAGTAAGTGTTTCATTCTATGTTCTCCTTTTTATTCTTCAATTACGGATTTAAGGATTGCAAGCCCCTTGTCTATGTGGTCATATGAGATGTTCAGCGGAGGAAGCAGACGCACCTTTGTCTTAGCGGTGAGAACCAACAGACCCTTTTCAAGACAGCCGTTTGCAATATCAAGTGCTGCTTTGCTTTCAAGCTCAATACCAATCATAAGTCCCAGACCGCTTACACTTTTAATACCCTTAATAGTGCTGAGCTTTTCACGGATGTAGGAAGCCTTTTTCGCTGTATCAGAGAGAAATCCTTCTTCTGTAACGGTTTCCATAACTGCCATAGCACCTGCACAGCAGACAGGGTTACCGCCGAATGTAGAGCCGTGAGAGCCTTTATCCATAACCTCTGCGCACTTTTCGTTTGCAAGACAAGCACCCATAGGTAGACCGCCTGCCAGACCCTTTGCAAGTGTTGTAATATCAGCCTTGTGACTAAAATGCTCACCTGCCAGGAGCTTGCCTGTACGACCGATGCCTGTCTGTACCTCATCGGCGATAACCAAAATGTCCTTTTCAGCAGCGATTTTATATACTGCGTCAACAAAATTCTGTTCTAAGGCATTTACTCCGCCCTCACCCTGAACGTATTCCAGCATGATTGCACATACGGTATCGTCAATTTTAGCTGAAAGATCTTCTGTATTATTCGCTTCAGCGTAGCGGAAACCATCAACAAAGGGGAAAAAGTAGTTGTGGAAAACGTCCTGTCCTGTAGCGGAAAGGGTAGCCATGGTACGACCGTGGAAGGAGTTTACCAGTGTGATGATGGTATGTCTGCCCTTGCCGTACTTGTCAAAGCTGTACTTACGTGCAAGCTTGATGGCGCATTCATTAGCTTCAGCACCGCTGTTTGCATAAAAGAGCTTGCTGTAGCCTGTAGCATTGCAAATCATCTCGGCACAGTCAGCCTGAACCTTGGTATAGTAGAGGTTTGATGTGTGCTGGAGAGTCTTAGCCTGATTGCATACAGCTTCTGTCCACTTCTCGTTGCAGTAACCCAGAGAGGAAACGCCTATACCACTGCCGAAGTCGATGTACTCCTTGCCGTTTTCGTCCTGACAGCTCCAGTTACTGCCTTTTTCAAGGCTTACAGGGAAACGTCCATAGGTGGACATAACCGAGCTGTTAAGCTTATCCTGTGTGTTCATTGAAATCACCTCATTGTTTTATTTTTATATTGCTCAGTCTGAGCTTTTATTCCTATATCTCCTTATCGGAACTGTGTACCTATACCCTCATTGGACATTGTTTCGATGAGAATGGAATGGGGTACTCTACCGTCAATGATGGCGGTTTTCTTTACGCCTCTGCGGACAGCCTCAACGCAACAGTCAATCTTGGGAATCATGCCGCCTGAGATAACACCCTTGCGCTTGAAGAAGGGTACTTCGCTTACGTGTACAAAGGGTATCAGTGTTGACGGGTCGTCCTTATCTCTAAGGAGACCTGCAATATCAGTCATGAGAATGAGATTTTCAGCACCCAGCTGTGCGGCGATTCTTGCAGCAGCGGTGTCAGCGTTTACATTGTAGGACTGACCCTTTTCATCAGTTGCAACCGTTGCGATAACGGGAATATAGCCGCAGTTCAGTGCATCCAGAATGGGTTTCTCGTTTACTTTTACGATGTCACCCACAAAACCGAGATCTTCGCCGTTAGGTCCTTCTTTGCGTTCTGCCATAAGCATACCGCCGTCTGTACCGCATAGACCCAGAGCCTGACCATGACTGAGGCTCAGAAGATTTACCAGATCCTTATTTACCTTGCCGGCAAGCACCATCTTTACAACCTCTATGGTTTCAGCATCGGTATAGCGGAGACCTCCTATGAACTTGCTTTCGATATTAAGACGCTTCAGCATGTCGTTAATCTCAGGACCGCCGCCGTGTACCAGTACAACCTTGATACCAACTAGTGACATGAGAACGATGTCGTTCATAACAGCCTGCTTTAGCTCTTCGTTGGTCATGGCGTTTCCACCGTATTTTACAACTACGATTTTGTTGTTATACTTCTGAATATGAGGCAGTGCATCAACTAACACCTGCGCTCTTACGTTATTTGTGATTTCACCCATTTTTCTAACAGCCTCTCTTATTTTTAATCAGGTACGATAATCCCCGTTAATTTTTACATACTCATAGGTAAGGTCGCAGCCCCATGCAGTAGCAGAGGAGCATCCGTCTGCAAGGTCGATGTTGATTTTGATTTCGTCATCGCTGAGCATAACTGCTGCTTCTTCCTCGGAAAAAGGCAGGATTGCGCCATTTTCAAAGAAATGTACACTTCCCTTTGAGGATTCCAGTACAACGCTGAATTTAGTGATGTCAAAGTCTGCATCAGCATAGCCGATTGCGCAAGCAATACGTCCTACGTTTGCGTCCTCGCCGAACATTGCACACTTGAAAAGGTCAGAGGCGATAACACTCTTAGCAACCGCTAAAGCGTCATCAAAGGTTTTGGCACCTGTAACATTACACTCTAAAAGCTTTGTTGCACCCTCGCCGTCCTTTGCAAGCATCTTGGTGATGTTTGACATTACTATGTAGAGAGCCTGCTTGAATACCTCAAAATCAGCGTTTTCAGAGGTGATGGCTTCGTTGCCGCATAGACCGTTTGCCATAACAGCGCAGGTATCGTTGGTAGACTGGTCACCGTCTACATAGAGACAGTTATATGTAACCTTTACTACTTCGGATAGAGCTTTCTTGAGCATTTCTGATGAGATAGCGCAGTCGGTTGTGATAACGTTTAGAGTTGTAGCCATGTTGGGACAGATCATACCGCTGCCCTTTCCCATACCACCTACGTGGCAAATTTTGCCGCCTATGGTAAACTCAACTGCTACTTCCTTTTTAACAGTATCGGTTGTCATAATTGCAACAGCTGCCTTTTCATTGCCGTCATAAGACAGACCGTAAACCAGTGAGTCGATGTTGTTTTCGATTGGTTCTATTGGCATTGTCTGACCGATAACGCCGGTCTGTGCAATGAGTACCTCCTCAGGATTCAGGAGGAGACGTTCAGCTGCCAGAGCACACATTTTTTCGGACTTTTCGATACCGTCAGGATTGCAAGCATTTGCATTCTTTGAATTGAGAATGAAAGCCTTAGCCTTGCCGCCCGTAGCTGCAAGATGGGATTTTGATACGGTAACAGGGGCAGCCTGTACCTTGTTGGATGTGAATACGCCTGCTGCAGTGCACATCTCATCGGATACTACCAGACACAGGTCAAATTTCTCTGTAGGGTTTGCCTTGATGCCACTGTAGAGACCGTTAGCCTTGAAGCCCTTAGCCGCACATACACCGCCGTCAATGTAGGTATATCCGTCGTATGAAATTTTAT
This sequence comes from uncultured Ruminococcus sp., assembly GCA_964594275.1. GTDB lineage: Bacteria > Bacillota > Clostridia > Oscillospirales > Ruminococcaceae > Ruminococcus_C. Next base: position 32,498 of record CAZQMA010000018.1, read on the forward strand.
TTATATCTTTGTTCATTATAATCACCTCTTAAAGAAGTCCTGTGGTTTCATCTGCTCCCATCATGATGTTGAGACATTGTACAGCCGCACCTGATGCACCTTTGCCAAGGTTATCAAGGCGTGAGCAGAGGAGGGTTTGACCTTCGCTTCCGAATACAAAAATTTCCATCATGTTGGTATCTCTGAGGTCGTTTGAGCTAAGCTTGAATGCGGTAAGGTCAGCCTCACTCATCAAGGGCATAACCTTTACAAAAGTACTGCCTGCATAGTGCTTCTCGAACATAGCGTGAATTTCCTTAGGAGAAACAGCTCTGCCTGCAATATCAGCTTGTACAGGTATGCTTACAACCATACCATTATAGTAGTCGTCAACGATGGGAGTAAACATGGGCTTTTTAGTAAGACCTGAAATAATCTGCATTTCGGGAAGGTGCTTGTGGTTGTTTGCAAGACCATAGAAGCGTGGAGAGTGTACTTCGGGGACGCTGTCAGGAGCTTCAACCTCTGCAATCATTTTCTTGCCGCCGCCGCTGTAGCCAGAAACAGCAAAGCACTGTACCGGGTAATCCGCAGACATAAGACCGCTTGCTACCATAGGATATGCAAGAGAGCCAAAGCCACTTGCATAGCATCCCGGCACTGCCACACGGTTTGAGGTTCTGATTTTTTCTCTGTGAGCCTTAGACAACTCAGGGAAACCGTAAGCCCATGCAGGATTTGTACGGTGAGCGGTGGATGCGTCGATAATTCTTACAGGCGCATCCTCAGCAAGTTCTACTGCTTCTCTTGCAGCTGCGTCAGGGAGACACAGAAAAGTGTAGTCGCTTGCCTGAATAAGCTTTTTTCGCTCTGCGGGATCCTTACGGAGTGCGGGATCTATCTCGAGAAGGTTAATATCGTCTCTGCCTGCGAAACGCTCAAGTATGCGCAGACCTGTTGTGCCTTCTTGTCCATCTACAAAAATATTAACTGCCATTGGTATTCATCCTTTCTGAAAGGCCGGTTACTCTCTTGGGCATTTCCACACGCTGAAAACACATGTACCCGTAAGAACAGCTCCTGCCCATATCCATGATACTGCTCCGCCTAAGTTCAGTACCAGTCCGATAAATACTGCTCCCAGTACCCAGACAAGTGCCGCTATAAGACAGAGGCAAATTATAAATTTAAACTGTCGCCCGAGCATGATTTCACGCTTCCAACTGGGATTTTGCAAGTGCAATCTGTATTGCTACCGCCTCGGGGGAGGGACCACCCTCAGAAAGTCTGCCCTTAACGCAGGTTTCAAGGCTGATTGCCTCGTATACGTCTTCAGAGAAGAGGTCGGTCATCTTCTTATACTCTTCCATAGGAAGAGTTTCCAGGGTCAGACCCTTTGAAATGCACTCTGCAACCAGTGTACCTGAAATCTTGTATGCATCTCTGAAAGGCATGCCCTTCTTGACCAGGTAGTCAGCGCAGTCAGTTGCGTTGATAAAGCCCTTTGCCGCAGCAATTCTCATATTATCTCTGTTGACAGTAAGGGTTTCCATCATAGGAATAAAGGTTTTTACGCAGAGTTTTACTGTGTCAACAGCGTCGAAAATAGCTTCCTTGTCCTCCTGCATGTCCTTGTTATAGGCAAGGGGGAGACCCTTCATCATAGTGAGAAGAGTATTAAGATCACCGTAAACTCTTGCGGTCTTACCACGGATAAGCTCAGTAATATCGGGGTTTTTCTTCTGTGGCATGATGGAGGAACCCGTTGCATAGGCATCATCAAGCTCAATAAACTTGAATTCCCATGAGCACCATAGAATAACCTCTTCTGAGAAACGAGAAAGGTGCATCATGATAAGGGAGAGTGTATTGGCAAGTTCAATGCAGTAGTCTCTATCGGAAACGCCGTCTAGGCTGTTTGCCATGGGTGCGTCAAAGCCCAGGAGAGAAGCTGTGAGTTTTCTGTCGATGTTATATGTAGTGCCTGCCAGTGCACCGCTGCCCAGAGGGCAAACGTTCATACGCTTAGCAGTATCGTCAAGTCTGCCAAGGTCACGGATGAACATCTGAACATACGCCATCATGTGATGTGCAAAGGTGATGGGCTGTGCTCGCTGGAGGTGGGTGTAGCCGGGCATTACAGCATCGGTAGTCTTTTCTGCAAGGTCAACAAGTACTGTGCAGAGCTTATGTACCATCTCTCTGATTTCTGCGATTTCGTCTCTCAAGTAAAGTCTGAGATCCAGGGCAACCTGGTCGTTTCTTGAACGTGATGTATGGAGTCTTTTGCCTACGTCACCGTAGCGTTTCGTAAGCTCAGCCTCAACGAACATGTGGATGTCCTCAGCTGTAGGGTCAAATTCAAGAGCCCCGCTTTCGATGTCGCCCAGGATTTCGGTGAGCCCCTTTATAATAGTTTCGCTATCCTCTGTAGTGATAATTCCGCACTTGCCAAGCATGGTTGCATGAGCGATACTGCCCTGTATGTCGTGCTTGTACATTCTTGCGTCAAACGCTATGGAAGAGTTGAAAGCGTTTACGTTTTCGTCAACCTGCTTGGAAAATCTTCCAGCCCACATCATATCAGCCATAATTTTCTCTCCTATATTTTAATAATTTATTGTGCATGAGACAACTGCTCCGTACCGGACGGAAATTTTATTGGTTACAACATCAAAGGCTATTTGAAATTTTTCCTCTTCAATCGAAAAAAGGCGGCTGTTATTAGAAGCCGCCTTTTTCTGTTTTAATCCAAAGCTTAAAGCCTTACGCCTTAGTTGCCGCGGTTCTGGTCAAGCTTAGCCTTAACCCAGATAGGCAGACCAAACAGGTTGATAAAGCCTTCGGCATCCTTCTGGTTGTAAACCTCTTCTGCATCAAAGGTTGCAACCTCTTCATCGTAGAGAGTGTAAGGAGAAGTAACGCCTGCATTGATGATGTTGCCCTTATAAAGTTTCAGCTTAACGTCACCAGTAACTGTTTCCTGAGTCTTGTCAACGAAAGCTGTCAGAGCTTCTCTCAGAGGAGTGTACCACTGACCATTATAAACGATGTCAGCAAACTTGATGCCGATGTACTGCTTCATTCTTGCAGTTTCCTTATCAAGAGTGATTGTCTCCAGAACGTCGTGTGCATGGTACAGGATTGTACCGCCGGGAGTTTCGTAAACACCTCTGGACTTCATGCCAACGAGACGGTTTTCAACCAGGTCGGCCAGACCGATACCATTTTCGCCGCCAAGCTTGTTGAGAGCTTCAACCATTTCAACAGGTCCCAGATTTTCACCGTTGAGAGCTGTAGGAATACCCTTCTCAAAGTGCAGAGTGATATATGTAGGCTTGTCAGGAGCCTGAATGGGTGAAACGCCCATTTCCAGGAAACCGTCCTTTTCATACTGAGGCTCATTTGCAGGATCTTCAAGATCCAGACCCTCGTGAGACAGATGCCACAAGTTCTTATCCTTTGAGTAGTTGGTTTCGCGGTTAATCTTCAGAGGAATGTTATGAGCTTCTGCATAGTCGATTTCCTCGTCACGGCTCTTAATATCCCATTCTCTCCAGGGAGCAATAATCTTCATATCAGGAGCGTAAGCCTTGATAGCCAGCTCGAAACGAACCTGGTCGTTGCCCTTACCTGTTGCACCGTGGCAGATAGCGTCTGCACCTTCTTCAATAGCGATTTCAGCAAGTCTCTTACCGATAATGGGACGTGCAAAAGATGTACCCAGCAGGTAGCGGTTCTCATAAACTGCGCCGGCCTGTACTGTGGGATAAACGTACTCTTCGATGAATTCCTTCTTCAGATCCAGAACCATCAGCTTAGAGGCGCCTGTCTTGATAGCCTTTTCTTCCAGACCGTCAAGCTCTGTGCCCTGACCTACGTCAGCAGAAACAGCGATAACTTCGCAGTTGTTATAGTTTTCCTTCAGCCACGGAATAATAATGGATGTATCCAGACCACCGGAATAAGCCAGAATAACCTTTTTGATTTCCTTTGCCATGATAATCTCTCCTTGATAATATGAATAGTATGCCGAATTGCACGGCTAAGTTTTCTATGTTTCTTATTATACACCCTTTTCAGAAAATGTCAAGGGGTTTTGCATAAATATACGTAAAATATTTTCGTTTTCCGATAGAATATGCATTTTATGCATTATATATGCATAAAACAGTGGTAAAAGCTGCATATTTGCTGTATTTATACAGAACGGGCTGAGCTTTACTATATAATAGTATGATTTTGGGGTAGGACAGAAAGCCTCATGATAATGCTGATCATATCTATATCAATGGAAGAAGCGACACGGTAAAGAGCTTTTTGGTGGGGTGATTAGATTGTGCACCTTACATAAAAAGACCTTGAAAATATATGACAAACTTCGACTTGACAAAAAGTTAAAGACATGGTATAATAATAAAGCTGTCGC
>CAZQMA010000019.1:0-33372 GCA_964594275.1 uncultured Ruminococcus sp.
GAACCCACGTAACCAGCTTGGAAGGCTGGAATTCTACCATTGAACTACACCCGCATCCGATGCTGTTCTCTCACAACGTTATATATTATAACACACCTCCAAAAAAATGTCAAGCGCTTTTTGCAAAATTTTCCAAAGAAAAAAGCGGGTTCAATGTACAAACCCGCTCATCTTCGCTTAATTTAATTAACTATACTTAACTGCAATCTTGTCATCATCAGTACACGAAATTGAAATCGACGCAATTTCGCCGTTATTATCAATGATAATATTCGCAACCTTATCTTCAATCTCCTGACGAATAACACGACGTATATCTCTTGCCCCATAAGGCTTACCATGAGACATTTCTGCAATAACTGCAAGGGCTGACTCATCATATGTGAGTGTAATGTTCTTTTCAAGAAGAGGTTCCTTCATTTCATCCAACATTAATGCTGCTATACTCTTGAAATCATCCTTAGTCAGATTTCTGAATACAATAATTTCATCAATACGGCTAATAAACTCGGGGCGAAGGAACTCACGAAGTGCCTTCATTGCACGTCCCTTGGTTATTTCACTTTCAGTACGATTAAAACCAACACCTGTGCTCTTATCTGTTGAGCCCGCATTGGAGGTCATACAGATAATTGTATTTTCAAAGCTTACAGTTCTTCCCTGAGCATCGTCGATTTTGCCTTCATCAAGTATCTGCATGAGGATGTTCATTACATCAGGATGAGCCTTTTCGATTTCGTCAAAGAGGATTACAGAATACGGCTTTCTTCTCACCTTCTCCGTAAGCTGACCCGCTTCATCATAGCCCACATATCCGGGAGGAGAGCCTATCATACGCGCAACAGAGTGCTTCTCCATATATTCTGTCATGTCAAGACGGATAAGCGGTTCCGTCGAGTCAAACATTGTTTCAGAAAGTGCTTTTACAAGCTCAGTTTTACCTACACCTGTGGGACCTACAAAAATAAATGACGCAGGTCTGCGGCGAGCTGTAAGCTGAACTCTTGTACGTTTAATCGCATTGGAAAGAAGATGGACAGCCTCATCCTGTCCGATAATGCGTTTGCCAAGGCGTTCTTCAAGATTAGAAATCTTGCTGAACTCGGTTTCTTCAATTTTGTTTGCAGGAATACCCGTCCACAGCTCAATAACCTTTGCAAGATCGTTTTCTGTCACCTGTACCTGTTCAAGCTTTTTTGCAAGCTCTTCGATAGTATCCTTTATTCGTATAAGCTCACCCTTTACGTGTGCAAGCTTCTCAAAGTCAATTTCCATCTCCTCCTGAAGTTCCTTCTCCTGTTCCAGAAGTTCCAACTGTTTTGCTACAGCAGCATCGTACTCAGTTATCTCAGGTGAACGGAGACATGTGCATGCACAGCTTTCGTCAAGAAGATCGATTGCCTTATCAGGTAGAAAACGGTCAGTAATATATCGCTCAGAGAGCTTAGCGCACATATGCACAATATACTTTGAAACGTGTACCCTATGGAATGCCTCGTAGTACTTCTTGATGCCTTCAAGTACTTCAATGGTTTCCTCTACTGTAGGCTCATTTACCGTTACAGGCTGGAAACGTCTTTCAAGGGCTGCGTCCTTTTCAATATACTTTCTGTACTCCTCAAAGGTTGTTGCACCGATTACCTGCACTTCGCCTCTTGACAAAGCAGGCTTCAAGATATTTGCAGCATTCATTGAGCCTTCGGAGTTACCTGTACCAACCAGATTATGAAGTTCATCAATGAAAAGAATGATATTTCCTTCACTCTTCACTTCGGAAACCAAGCCTTTGATACGGCTCTCAAACTGACCTCTAAACTGTGTTCCCGCAACCAGAGATGTAAGGTCAAGGAGATATACTTTCTTATTTTTAAGGTTGAAAGGCACGTCACCTGAGTTTATTCTCTGGGCAATCCCCTCTGCAATTGCAGTTTTACCCACACCGGGTTCACCGATAAGGCAGGGGTTATTTTTTGTGCGACGGGAAAGGATCTGTACAACGCGGGAAATCTCTCTGTCTCTGCCAATAATGTCATCGAGTTTTCCTTCAGCGGCACGTTCACTGAGATTAGTACAGTAGTTATTTAAGAATTTAAGCTCCTTTTTGCCATTCTTATCACGGGATGACTTATTCTTGCCCTTACCGCCGAAAAAACTTTCAAAGGGATTTCTGGCAGGCTTGTTTTCATCTGTGCCATCATCCGCTGAATCATCTATACCTTCAAGCTCAGTGTTTTCAGAGTCCTGTGCGTTCTTCATAATATTCTGGAACATTTCAGGCATCACACCACTTCCGCCCATCTGGAAACTATCTCCGTCCATAAGATCCATCATCTGGTCGGAAAACTGTTCAAGCTCTTCATCGCTGATACCAAGTTGCTTCATATAGTCGGTTATTTGAGGTATGTTCATCTGTTTTGCACATGTAAGGCAAAGACCCTCGTTCTTCTTCTGATTACCTTGCATTGATGTTATAAAAACCACAGCAGGACGCTTCTTGCATCTGGTGCACATCATCATAGTATTATCACCTTTCTTATTTTAAAAAATATCAGAAAGCATATCATAGAATATGCTGAAAATGTATGTCTTATTGATTGTAGATTCACTGAAAAATGGATAATTTCCGTTTTCAGCTCCGGAGATACACGCTGTAAGCTGAACTATAAGGAAAATATAAATACATGCTTTCAGTCCGCCCATAAGCCCGCCGAGAATGACTCCTGTACTTGTTCCATTGCCAAAGAAAACTCTCAGCACAAAGCGCAGTACAAGCGGCATTAAAGATGCAAGCAACGTAAAGACTACACCTTTTATTACAGGCATAACCGCAGGTCTTACATATGCTTCTTCAATCCCTGCCGCTGCATCACTTGCGTCATTTCTAAGTAACGCCGCAGCTGTATCTGCCGCCTTATCTATGCTAAGACCGCCATCATCTCTTTTAATATTGTCAGCTGCCCATTCCGGAATAATCTCACTGCGTGACTCAACTGCGTAATCCACAGCATCACCGAGGTAGTCATCCAGAGTTTTAGAGTCAATTCCAATCGCTGATGCAAAACGCTCAGATATTGAGCCGTTTGAGTGAACATCCTCAATTATCTGTGCCATCTCATCGTTGCTATACGGTATATAGATGCCGTTCTGCTCTAAATATCCTCTAACATTACCTGCAACATCAACGCTTTCAAGCCTTTCCTCCACAAACTCTTGACATGTATCACGGAAGAATGCATTGTATATGCCATCAGCTACAGTTCCGGATAGAAGAAATGCTGCCGCCAGTGATGCTGCAGTAACAACAAAGCCGCCTACAGCCTTATAACCGCCCTCATTGATTCCATTCCATATACACAGTATGGCTATTGAAATTATAACTAAGTCATATAGAATCCAGTATTCTGCCATGATTCACCTTATTCGTTGAAGTTGATTCGGTCTATGCGGTCGTAGCTCATAAGGAAAAGATAATCTCCCTGTTTCATAAAGCGTTCATATGAAAAGTCAAGTGAAACAGTAGCCTGAGCGTCACCGTCAAAGGAATAGGAAACGATATTGTCGTTGCTCATAAGATATGCTGACACACCGTCTGTTTGTACATAATTGCTGTATTGGTTTACATTCACAATTGCCGGATTCTCTGCTGAGCCATTGAAGAGCAGAAGATTTGTTTCTCTCGTTTCATCGCTTCGTACAAGAACAGCTGCATTGCCGTTTCGCATATCATAGCTGAGAAGCTCACCTGTGTATGTATACATAGACTCCAATTGACCCTTTTTATTATAGTATGCACAGAGGCTGTCACCTACAACACATACTCTGCCATCACTTGTAAATGATGTTTCAAGACAGAGTGTTGAGAGCGAAGTTGCTTCCCATAGAGACTCCTTATCCTCAAAATTCACTCTCTTTACCACAGATGAAAGCTCACCATCTGCCGCATTAAGCTCAACAAAAACACAGCCGGTATTCTCATTGTCAAATGAAATATTGGAAACACGTTCCACACAGTTTCTTGTATAAAGCTTCTTTCCGTTTTCATCATAAACATAGATTGAACAGCTGTAGTTGCTGGATTCTGTGATTAAAGCGGTATGACCCTCATTGCTGACTGCACCTGAAATGATAATATCCTCAGCTTCCTTTTCATACACAACATTATCCAACCTGTCTACTCTGAATCCTATGCCACTATTTTCGTAGCAGAGGGTATAACCATTGTTTGCCTTGAGGATAGTGTTGGTATAAGAAGTTGATCGGGTCTCTATATTCTCACCCTGAACTGAATAAATATACATATAGGAATTATTCAGTATAGCAAGATTATCATCAATGGTCTTTACCTGATAATCACCATTGCCTGAGATTGTAAGAGGGAAATTGCCCTCGGCAAGCACACCGTCATTCTGTTTGATAGACTCAATCTTATTCTCTACACCGTTCATCCAGTTTCCGCGCTCCATATACAAAAATACGCAGAAAGCTGCTATGAGCATAAGTATCAGCAGACGAAAAAGACTTCTCCGTGTATTCTTTCTTTTTCTCTTTTCTATTGAATCTACATTTTTCTTACTCATTGCAATATGTTTCCTCCTTAAAGGATGTAAGGCCAAAAAAACTTATTCCACGATATCATCGTAATATACCTCATGAAGATAAAGTCCATGAGGAAGTGCAGTTCTTCCGGCAAGGGTTCTGTCACGGGCTGCCATGATTGATTCAAGGTCGGAAATCTTTATCCTGCCCTCGTTTATATCAAGAAGCGTACCCACCAGTATCCTAACCATATTATACAGGAATCCGTTGCCTTTTACAAGTATTCTCACATCATTTTCCTGCTTTTCTATTGTGAAGCTGTATATAGTGCGCATCGTGTCAAGCTTTTTTGAACAATCTGCACAAAAGCTTCCGAAATCATGAGTGCCGACAAAGAAACTTGCCGCTTTTCTCATAAGATCAATATCAAGGGGACGACGATAATGAAGTGCAAGGTCGGTCATGAATGGATTCTTTGATTCACTGTTGTGGATACGATAAAGATATGTTTTGCCCTTACAACTGAAACGAGCATGGAAGTCCTCATCTGCCTCCTCGCAACTGAGTACTGATATATCATCCGGCAGATAGCCGTTGATACCTCTCACAAAATTTCTCAGAGGTATTGTGTTTTCAGTTTGAAGTGTAAAACAGAACATCTCAGCATGAACGCCTGTATCAGTTCTTGAACAGCCATGAATAGTTGTAGGGGTATTAAGAAGTGTGGATACAGCCTTTTCTACAGCAGCTTGAACAGTATATGCGTTCTTCTGCCTCTGATACCCATGGTAAGCTGTACCACGAAAAGCCATTATTACCTTTAGATTTCTCATTGGCAATCTCCTTTGATTCTTTACATTATAACAATACACGTTTTCTTTTTTCTAAGAAAAATACAAGTATCCATACAGCAAATCCTGAAAATGTCAGTATTACACCCACAGTAAAGCCGGGCGGTGTGTATCTAAGTTTCAGTTCATGATCACCTGCTGTGAGCTTTACTCCGATTACAGCATCTCCTATAAGTACTGTTTCGGTTTCTTTCCCATCAACGTACACCTTCCATCCGCCATCATCAGGAATTGAGAAATAGCATACACCATCTTCAGAAGCTGTAACGGTACCGCTCAGCTCTCTGTCGGAGAAACTATCAAGTTCAATTCCTCCCTGAGACAGAACAGCATAGCCCTTATCAAGTATTTCCTGATTAAGTTTGTATACATAGATTGTCAGAGAACCGTGGTCTACGCTACTGTCAGTAACACTCGCACTGACAGTAGCCTTTTCACCTGCATTGAAAGTGCCCATAGGGGTTGTGTAACCCTGACCTTTCTTGCAGGCAAAGCTACCCATGTCAATGTTATTATTGAGAATGCTCACATTGGTAACACCGTCAGCACTGAAATATACATATAGAGCACTCTCTTCCTCAGTGACAAAGTTAAACGCAAAGGTATGATTGTCAGCTGAACTGTCACATGCAAAAGAATAGTTACCGTAGCTTTTACGATAAACACCATTCTTTTCGTTAAATCCATTATGTGCTGTATGGGTTACATCCACGGATGTGAAAAGAGGTTCATTTATACCTGTTGCACGAGCAAAAAGGTCGTTCTGTGCTTCAAAGGGGTTTGAATAAACCTTTCCTTCGTAGCCCATGATATTCTCATCAGTCATAAAACCAATGGGAAGAACGTAGTTGTTTTCATAAAGCTTTACGCTACCTGAAACTGCCTTTTCAGTAAGGGTAGCCGTATCAAGTGCCTCTCCTGTACGTGATAAGATATATTTTATGCCGGTGAACATATTCACCACAGGCGAATTAATACCGTAATAATAGCGGTTTCCTGCCTCTGAGCCTGCAACGCCAAGCTTTCTTAGGTAAGTTGTAACGTTTCTGTTTGCCATAGAGGAAAACTGTGAAATGCCATTGTAGGAATAGAGTGCAGGGTCATTGAGGGTATACCAGGTATTTATCTCGCTTCGGTAGAAAAGACTGGTGTCCTCTTTTGCTATGCTGTCAAGAAGAACCTCCACATCATCGTAGGAAACGGGATAGCTTTTTCTGTCGGATGTTCCCACCGCAAAGGTTCCTACTCTTGTACTTAAAAACATTTCCGCAAAAATTCCCAGTGAAATCATGGTACACATGACAGCAGGCTTCAGTATTCTCCTCTCAAAAAGGAAGAATACTACAACATAGAAAAGTGATGCTATAAAACTCATCCACATGGCTATGGTCTGCTCTTCCGTACGCTCAGAAAACCATGTCACTGCAAATGCTCCGCCTGAAATCACAAGCATTGCAATAATATCAACAAGCTTTATTCTTCCCTTTAGTATTAATGTAAATACTCTGTATGCCATCACTACCATTATAAATGAAAACAGAAATGAGAAACGATAAGGTAGCATATTGGTAAAGTGGAATCCATGCCAGATAAAGTTAAGCTTGTTCATATTACAGCTTATAAGAATGAAGCTGAGTACAATTACTGCTGAAACTTTTTCTCTTATTCTTATTCCGCCTGAACGAAGAAACATTCCCATAAGTACAACGCATATAATACCACAGTACAGATTTGGCAGACCCTCCTTTGTGGTAGGCTCACGGAATGCCGTCATATTTGCCAGAATATCAAGCCAACTTTCGTACCATTCAGTTGTAGTCGGGAAATTATTATCTGCACTGTTAGTAAGCTGTAAGGCAAAGTATGCCGGCAGAAGCATGAAACCACTTATTGCAAGTCCCGTTATTGCTGATCCAAGCATCTTAAAGCCTGATTTGAAGAAATGCTGTATGCCTCTTCCCTCGAAGAGAAAGACACAGAAAAAGGCTATAACTTCAAAAACACAGATAAACAATCCAATATAGTAGTTTGATATGAGTGCAAGTGCAAATGATGGAATAAAGAGTGCACATCTACCTTCTCGCACAAGCTTTACTGTACCGAGAGTTACCAACGGAAGCAGTGCTACCGTATCCATCCAGATTATATTCCAGTAATAACCTATAATATAGCTGCACAACGCATAAAGAACAGCAAAACAGCTTATAGAGATGTCGTTTCGTCTGAATGTATAACGGAGAAACATCCCTGTAAACAGTCCCGCACAGCCTATTTTCAGGAGCAAAACAAGAGTTACTGCTTCACGTAAAAGCACATCCGGCACAAGTATAGTCAGAAAATTCAATGGACTTGCTGCATAGTATGCCATCATAGCGAGAAAGTTTGAACCCATACCCGATTTCCAGGTGTAGAGAAAAGATGATGAAAAATCATGAAGCTTACTGTGAAGTATATTTACAAAGGGATAGTACTGATGCCAGAAATCAGTTACCAGTATCTGTCTGTCACCAAAAGGAAAAACGCCCATAAAAATCCAGCATATAAGCACCAGAAGCATGGGTATAAAAAAAGATAAAAGCAGATAAAGCTTTGTATCTGCTCGTTTTATATTAAGTTTATGCATATCTGTCTCCTGTCAGAAAAACACGGATACAGCTATTGCTGCACCAATCATAATAACAGTAAAGCCTGTTGCAATACCATCAATGGCAGATGCCTTCATCTGTTTCATCTTTGTACGTTCCACATCGCCTCTGTAGCAACGGCACTCCATGGCTGTTGCAAGCTCCTCCGCACGTCTGAATGCTGATACAAAAAGCGGTATAAGCACGGGAATAAGTGCTTTAGCCTTTTCGCTGAGCTTTTTAGAATCAAAGCTTGCGCCCCTTGCCTTTTGCGCAGAAATAATCTTGTCCGTTTCTTCCATGAGTGTCGGAATAAATCTCAGTGCAATGGTCATCATCATCGCGAAGGAATGAACCGGAAATTTTAATTTTTTAAGAGGCGATAAAAGGCGTTCAATAGCATCTGTAAGCTGAATTGGTGATGTTGTATAGGTGAGAAGAGAAGAACCTATGATTAGGAACACAATTCTCACAACCATACGTACTGCTGTAAGCACACCCTCTTCTGTCAGCTCGAAAAAACCAAATTTCAGATAAACGTCACCGTCTTTGATAAAGATGATGTCCAATATTGCCGTTAAAAGAAGTATGGGCAAAAGTGGTTTAAGACTCTTTCCGAAAAGTTTTACAGGAATTTTTGATAGAAAAACGGCAATTACGCAATAAATTATGCCAATGGTAAGGGAGTAAAGTGCATCACCCATAAATAGCATAACGATATACAAAAGTGTAAAAACGATTTTAAAACGTGGATCAAGACGATGAATCACACTGTTTCCGGGAAAATACTGACCGATAGTTATATCTTTAAGCATGGGACTCACCTGCCTTTTTCGATTTGTAATAAGCCACAAGCTGACGGCAGGCTTCATCCACAGTGTGAATGTTGTCATCAAGGGGAATTCCCTGCTTTCTAAGCTCATAGCAGATTTTTGTTATCTGAGGCACGGCAAGACCGATTTTAGAAAGCTCCTCAGCCCGTCTGAATACAGAGGCTGTATCCTCATAACAGAAAACGCTTCCTTTGTTCATTACAAGGATTTTTTCAGCGCACTTTGCTATATCTTCCATGCTGTGAGTTACCAGAAGAATGGTACAGCCTGTCTTTTGGTGATAGGCTCTGATTTCAGAGAGAATGTCTTCACGTCCCATAGGGTCAAGACCTGCTGTTGGTTCATCAAGGATAAGAACACGGGGTCTCAGTGCCATTACACCCGCAATAGCCGCCCTGCGTTTCTGTCCTCCTGAAAGAGCAAAAGGAGAACGTGCAAGTTGTTCTTCGGTAAGTCCTGCAAACTCCGCCGCTTCATGAACACGTTTTTTCACTTCCTGCTCAGAAAGCCCCATATTCACAGGACCGTAGGCTATGTCTTTGTATACCGTATCTTCAAAGAGCTGATACTCAGGATACTGGAATACAAGTCCTACCTGAAAGCGTATGTCCCGAAGCTTTGTTTTGTCAGCAGCTATATCCTTGCCGTCAAAATAAACCTTGCCTGATGTGGGCTTCAAAAGGCCGTTAAAGTGTTGCATAAGTGTTGACTTTCCTGAGCCTGTCGAGCCGATTACCCCTATAAATTTACCCTCTTCAATCTCCAGATTCACATGATCAACAGCTACCTTTTCAAAAGGCGTGCCTTCACTATACCTATATGTCAGTTCCTCTGCACGTAAAATTGCCACAGCATACTCCTCTTATTCAAATAGTTTCATAACAGCTTCCACACAGGAAGTCTCTTCTATTGCACTGACCTCAGCAGGCAAGCCTACCTTTTTAAGTTCCCACAAAAGCTCTGCCGCTTGGGGAACGTCAAGTCCAACCGTTTTCAGAAGCTCAGGCTTAGTGAAAACATTTTTAGGTGTATTGTCAATTATAATTTTCCCGTCATCCATTACAACAACACGGTCAGACTGCACCGCTTCGTCCATGTAATGTGTGATAAGTATAACTGTTATGCCGAAATTACTGTTCAGCATACGGATAATTTTCATGACCTCCTGCCTGCCCTTTGGGTCGAGCATAGCTGTAGGCTCATCCAGAATGATACAGTCAGGTCGCATTGCTATAATACCCGCAATAGCAACTCTCTGTTTCTGTCCGCCTGACAATTGGGATGGTGCATGGAGACGATACTCGTACATATCAACAGCTTTAAGAGCATCATCAACTCTTTTACGTATTTCAGTCGGCTTAATTCCAAGATTTTCAGGACCAAATGCAACATCCTCTTCTACAATGGTTGCTACAATTTGATTATCGGGATTCTGGAAAACCATACCCACCTGTTTTCTTATATCATAGATAAGGTCATCATCCTTTGTATCAAGACCAGCCGCAAAAACTGTTCCTTGAGACGGAACAAGGATGCCATTCATAAGACGGGCAAGAGTAGACTTTCCCGAGCCATTGTGGCCAAGAATCGCTGTAAACGAGCCCTTTTCTATTTCGAGTGAAACATTCTTTATTACATCATCTGAAAGACGATTTCCCTCTTCATCGGTGTAATGAAAGGATACGTTCTTTATTTCTATCTGTGCGTTCAAATCAGGGCTCCTTTCTATGAGCTTTACTTACTTTCCCATATTGCGGTATTGCCGCAGGGAAGCACCATTCCGCTCTCCTCTACCGGCAGACCTATTTCGTCAAATGTTACGCTTCCGCCAAACCTCTCCTTCATGACGCTTCCTAAGATATAGCCCATGACTGAGGGTGAAAGCCCGGTAGTGTAGCTGTTTATTATAAAGAAAAGGGGCTTATCACTGAGTACGCCGGTACACAGCTTTACGAGGTCGTATATACAATCCTCAAGCTTCCAGATTTCTCCGCCGGGACCTCTTCCATAACTGGGCGGATCCATGATGATAGCATCATACTTTCTTTCTCGGCGTATTTCACGAGCTACAAACTTCTCACAATCATCTACAATCCAGCGTATAGGCTTGTCTGTCATGTCAGACAGTGCTGCGTTTTCTCTTGCCCACTGTACCATACCCTTTGACGCATCAACATGACATACAGTCGCACCTGCTCTTGCACAGGCAAGTGTTGCACCGCCTGTATATGCAAAGAGATTGAGCACGGAAACAGGTCGGCCTGCATTTCTAATTTTTCCCGCTGCAAAATCCCAGTTTACAGCCTGTTCAGGAAACAGTCCGGTATGCTTGAAGCCTGTGGGAGAAATGCGAAATTTAAGGTCAAGAGGCTCATAGTCCATTTCCCAGGATTCGGGAAGTTTTCGTGTAAAAGTCCAACTTCCGCCACCTGAGGATGAACGACTATAATGACCATCTGCATGATTCCATTTACGTGCCTGTTTTGGAGTATTCCATATTATCTGAGGATCGGGTCGAATAAGTGTTATACCGTTCCACTCCTCCAACTTTTCCTGTGAAGCTGTATCAATTATGCGGTACTGTTTCCATCGGTCTGCTGCTCTCAAAACGTTCGCTCCTTTATCTTATCTGTTTACAAATGCTTCTATCTCTGCTGCAATTGCACGGCATGATTCTTCCATAAGCACTGCATCTTTGCCTTCTACCATTACACGAATAAGAGGCTCGGTTCCGCTTTCACGTACAAGGATTCTGCCGTCACTTCCAAGCTTTGCTTCGTATTTAGCCATAACAGCTTTTACTTTTTCATCTTCGCGCCATACATTTTTATGCTCGGGCTTAATTCTTACACCAAGCATCATCTGAGGAAAGCACTCCATAATCTCGGCAAGTTCGCTCATCTTTTTGCCGGAGTTTACCAGTGTTTCAATTGTTTTGGCACCGGAAAGTTGACCGTCACCTGTGGATGCGTGATCCAGAAAGATGATATGACCGCTCTGCTCACCGCCGATATTGTAGCCATTCTTGAGCATTTCCTCCAGAACGTAGCGGTCACCTACCTTTGTTGCAGCTGTGGCAATACCCTCGCACTCTGCAAAACGGAAAAATCCAAGATTCGACATAATAGTTACAACTGCTGTATTATTCTTCAGTGTACCCTTCTGCTTCATTGAATAAGCTGCAATTGCAATAAGCTTATCGCCGTCTACAAGATTGCCTTTTTCATCTACTGCAAGGCATCTGTCAGCATCTCCGTCAAAGGCAAGACCTGCATCACAACCATGCTCCTGAACATATGCCATAAGGTTTTCCATGTGCGTTGAGCCGCAGTTATCGTTGATGTTTGTACCGTCAGGCTCTGCACTGAGCATATCAACCTTTGCACCAAGCTTTTCAAAGAGCTTCTGTGCAGTTGCGGAGGAGCTACCGTTTGCACAGTCAATAGCTAAGTATTTACCGTCAAAACGTGTATCAATACAGCTTGCAATATAGTCTATGTAATCATCCTGAGCTGTTGTATAGTCAGTAATTCTACCGATTTCTGTATGGGATTTAAGAGGAATCTCGTTTGGCGTATCAAGAATAAGAGCTTCGATTTCAGTTTCTACTGCATCAGGAAGCTTATAGCCTGTGGAGGCAAAAAGCTTGATACCATTGAATTCTACACTGTTATGTGATGCAGAAATCATAACACCTGCATCTGCACTTTTTTCTCTTACAAGCCATGCTACAGCCGGTGTGGGAACTACGCCTAACTTCACAGCATCAGCTCCTACTGAGCAGATACCTGCACAGAGTGCTGCTTCCAGTACATCTGAAGAGATACGTGTATCCTTGCCAATGAAAATCTTCGGCTTTCTGTCTGTGATGTTTTTTGCGAGAACAAGAGCCGCCGCTCTGCCTATAAGCATTGCTGTCTCACATGTAAGCTCTGTAATTGCAACGCCTCTTGCGCCGTCTGTTCCGAATAATCTTCCCATTTTCATTTACTCCTTTGAATTTGTGTTATATAAGGGACATCTGTCCAGGGTTGGTATTGTTATTATTACCATTGCAACGCTCAGGCTTTTTATAACCCAAATGCTCATAGGCAAGATCCGTTGCACATCTGCCTCTGGGTGTCCTTGAAAGGAAGCCAAGCTGCATAAGGTATGGCTCACAAACATCCTCTAATGTTACTGTTTCCTCTCCTAAGGCAGAAGCCAAGGTTTCCAGTCCCACAGGACCGCCGCCGTAGCCTTTGATTATCATATCAAGCATGCGTCGGTCATTGCTGTCGAGTCCGAGATTATCAATTTCCAGTCTATCAAGAGCAATCATGGCTATATCTTTCGTG
Source organism: uncultured Ruminococcus sp. (assembly GCA_964594275.1). Lineage (GTDB taxonomy): Bacteria > Bacillota > Clostridia > Oscillospirales > Ruminococcaceae > Ruminococcus_C. The sequence goes on from CAZQMA010000019.1 coordinate 13,182, forward strand.
ATTGCGCCATTCCCCATTACATCTGCAAAGTCACGTACACGCTTTAGAAGGCGGTTTGCAATTCTAGGCGTGCCTCTTGCACGTTTTGCAATTTCCATTGCACCGTCAAGCTCGCAGGGAATTTCAAGAATCATTGCGCTTCGTCTTACAATGTCGCAAAGCTGATCAGGGGTGTAAAGCTCAAGTCTCTGAATTACACCAAATCTATCACGGAGAGGACTTGAAAGCTGTCCTGCTCTCGTTGTTGCGCCAACAAGTGTGAAAGGATTCAATTCAATCCTCAATGAACGGGCTGATGGTCCCTTTCCCATAATAATATCAATGGCGTGGTCTTCCAATGCAGGATAGAGAATTTCTTCTACTGCACGGGACAGACGATGTATTTCATCTATGAAAAGCACATCACCGGTTTGCAGGTTAGTAAGGAGCGCAGCAAGGTCTCCTGGCTTTTCTATGGCAGGACCTGTTGTAACCCTGAGATTTACCCCCATCTCATTTGCAATAATTGCAGATAATGTGGTTTTACCAAGACCGGGCGGACCATATAAAAGTACATGATCAAGCACATCTCCACGGCGTTTTGCCGCTTCTATATAAATAGCCATGTTTTCCTTTACCTTGTCCTGACCGATATATTCGCTGAGTGTTTTCGGTCTGAGGGAAAATTCCGCTTCACTGTCCTCCGGCATGGGCTCAGATGTTACCATTCTTTGTTCAAAGGACATTTCGCTTGTTTCAATCATCCTGTCACCTCCGTTTATTCTAAATCATACATTATCTTATCTTCTACTGCCAATTATTCTAAGGGTTTCCTTTATCATTTCTTCAGATGTAAGATTGCGTTCAAGCTGTGATAAAATAGGCATAATCTCTTCCTGAGCATAACCCAGAACCATAAGAGCAGAGATTGCATCACTCAATGCGCTGTCGTCTCTGTATACTGCACTCTGTGCAAGAGCTGCAAAGTCTGAATCCTTGTTTTCTTTGGCAATCTTGTCTTTAAGTTCCAGTACAATTCTCTGAGCGGTTTTTGCGCCGATGCCTTTTGATTTTGTAAGAGTTTTACTGTCTCCCGATGCTACCACCAAAGCAAATCTATCTGCGGGTAAATCGGAGAGTATTGCTATGGCTGCTTTTGGCCCCACACCCGAGACGGATGTAAGCATCTTGAAGCAGTGAAGTTCACTGAGTGACGCAAAGCCAAAAAGCTCAACTGCATCCTCTCTTACTGAAAGATGAGTATAGAGCATAGCATTTTCACCTATGCCACCAATTTCTGAAAGTGTTGTATATGTAGTGCGGCAGGCATAACCAACACCTCCGCAATCTATAACAGCCATAGTGCCGTCTTTTACCAAGATTTTACCGTTTACACTGTATATCATACCGTTCTTGTTGCCCTCTTTTCTGCTTCTTTAAGTCTCATGCCCGTGAAAGAATGGCCGTGACACACTGCTATTGCCAATGCATCGGCTGCATCGTCAGGCTTCGGTATCTGTTCAAGTCTAAGGATACGTCTTGTCATGTCCATGACCTGTCTCTTCTCAGCCTTACCATAGCCTACTACTGCCATTTTAACCTGAAGCGGTGTATATTCAAACAGAGGTATGCCATGCTGTGCGGCACAGAGAATGATTACTCCTCTTGCCTGAGCTACATCAATTACTGTTTTCTGGTTGCTAGTAAAGAAGAGCCTTTCAAGTGCAATGGAATCAGGCTTCCATCGTTTTATCAGAAAATCAAGATCCTCATAGATAGCAGTAAGACGCTGTGCAAAAGGTGTGCCTGCTTCTGTTGTTATTGCACCGTATTCAAGAGGTGCAAAGTTCATTCCAGCGTAGTCAACAACTCCGAATCCCACTATGGCATAGCCTGGATCTATTCCAAGTATACGCAAACAAGCTTCCCCCTCTTCTTTAAAAATACACGTATATATTATTATACCACAAATGAGTTCAGCTTTTCAATAGCAATTCAAAAAAATATCTTGATTTCTGAAAAAAAAGTGTGTATAATAAGATTAATAAGAACATGAGAGGACTTTTTATATGAATCTAAATGAAATCAGAAAAGACATTGACAGTATAGACAGACAGCTCCTTGACCTATTTCAGAAACGAATGAACCTTTGCCGTGACGTTGCAGCGTACAAAAAGGCTAATAACATGGAAATTTTCCAGGCTGAGCGTGAGAATCAGATTCTCGATAAGATGGAAGCTCTAGCTCAGGATGATATGAAGGCAGGTACAAGGGCACTTTATACAGTTATAATGGACATCAGCAAAAGTCTTCAGCAGGAGCTTATTTCCGGTGAAGAAAACAGTACTGTACTTGATGAGCCTAAGTTTAATAAAGCTAAGACCGTTGGCTGTCAAGGCTGTCCCGGTGCAAACTCCGAAACTGCAACACGCTGTTTTTTCCCCGGCTTAGAGCCTGCATACTACCCTACCTTTAACCAGGTATTTGAGGCTGTTGAAGCGGGAGAAATTGAATATGGCATTCTTCCAATATACAACAGTACTGCCGGCTCTGTTACTCAGGTTTATGACCTCATGGCAAAATACAGCTTCTTTATCACAGCTATGAATCACGTTGAGGTGGCAAACTGCCTTGCTGTTCGCAAAGGTACAAAGATAGAGGATATAACTACTGTTTACTCCCATCCACAGGCACTTTCCCAGTGTTCTGAATTCATCAAACGCAACAAGTTCACTGTCAAGGATTATGACAACACTGCTACCGCTGCCAGAATGGTTCGTGACAGCAAGGAGCCTATTGCCGCTATTTGTTCTGAACGCTGTGCACGTCTCATAGGACTTGAAATACTTCACACAAGAATATCAAACGTTATCCCTAACTTTACACGATTCATTTGTATTGCTAAGGAAATTGAGGTTGAGCCTGAGGCTGACGTTATTTCCGTTATGCTTACTCTGGAGAACGTTCCCGGCATTCTTAGCAAGTTGCTAATGAAGTTCTTTCTCCACGGAATTGACCTTGTTAAAATTGAAAACCGTCCCATACGCAACGGAAGTTTTGATGTTATGTTCTACATAGATTTCAAAGGCAATCTCCGAGATCGTTCTACCGCACTTTTCATCACTGAACTTTGCAGAAGCTGCAAAGAATTCAAACTTCTCGGTAATGCAAGAATTGTTGCTGAGAAATAAGTCTATAAGATAATTTAAGGGCGACCATCGGGTCGCCCTTTTTATGTTTGCTAAACGCAATTGATCCATATGGAACAATTGTACATCACTTGTCGTTAGCTGTTCTCAGTGCCTTTATCACTGACATTCTCATGCCAAGTGCTGCTGTGGTAAGAATAGCAACTCCGCCGCCTATCATCCATCCCAAAACTGCATAGCTTGCCTTGAAAATATCATCATATGGTACAAATGCAGCAATTATGTAGCCGTCATACTTATGGTAACGTACCATCACCGATTCGTCGGAAAGTACATCGTCAAATTTACTTTTGTTACGCTTGAACTGTTCCTTTGCAAGCGAACACTTTGTCCCGATTTTATTTTTAGAAGTATGGCTTACATATGTAAATGTTTCTTCATCGATAATCACCGTATCGCCCTCTGTATAAAGAGGAAAATTACGTGCAGCAGATGCAAGTGAATTATTCTCGGAAAGCTCGATAAGTGGCTTTGCATCAAATGTAATCTGAAGCATATAGCCATCATCTTTAAGCTGTGAAGCTGCCACAATACATGGTGATTCCTCGTCTTCATGTACTACTGCTCCACTGTAGTTACGCTCGTTAAGGTGAGCTCTAAACTCAGGGTCTATAGATGCACTTTTTCCATAGGAAGCGGTTGTTGCGGCGATGTTTCCATCATAAGTAAATACGCTTACCTCTTCTGCATCAACTGCCACACGTATCTCTTCAAGGACGGATTCATCCTCTTCAAGTGATTCGGCATCAGTTATCATTACAGAAACTACTCTTGTTTTATTACGGTATTCATCAGTAAACTCACTTATAACTCGTTCGCCTGTTTCAGAGATTTGTTCGAGATAGGCAGTGATTGCGTTCACATTAGTGTCGATACTTCGTACAACATCGTTTCTGTCAAGGACGGATACTGCATACACAGCCAAGCCGGCTAATGCAATATAAGCAATGACCATTGTAAAAAATACAAATCTATGCGCACGAATAAGCACAGTTTTCAGAGACATATCCTTTCCATTATGTGATTTACGCATTGGCATCGGCAAAATCCTTCATTATACGGAAACCCTCTTCGATAAATAGACCGGTCTCCTTAGCTGTACGCTCACAGAAACCGTCAACGCCCTTTGCTTCCTTTGTGCTATCATAGATGAAGAAAGGAATCGGGTCGTTGGTGTGTGTTTTCAGTGAAAGAGGTGTTGCGTGGTCAGGTGTTACCAGAACCTTAAAATCGCCCATTTCACGGAGTGCAGCAGTAACAGGGCCAAGTATTGTTTTATCAATGATAGAAATAGCCTTAGCCTTGTTGGCAGTCTCTGCACGGTGACCACACTCATCAGGTGCTTCAACATGGATATATACAAAATCCTGACCACGCTTAAACTCATCAATAGCAGCCTGTGCCTTACCCTTGAAGTTAGTATCAATATAACCTGTCACACCGTCAACCTCGACAACATTCATTCCTGAGAATTTACCAATACCCTTTAAGAGGTCAACTGCGGAAATCATGGAAGCCTTCAGTCCGTACTTGCCCTTGAAGTCGTCAAGCTCTGCACGGACACCCTCGCCCCAAAGCCAGATGCTGTTTGCAGGACGAAGACCCTTTTCAATTCTTTCAAGGTTAAGAGGATGATTTTTCAAAAGCTCATAAGACTTCTCCATAAGTTCCTGAAGCTTAGCACCATTGTTGCTCATCTTATTAGGCAGGTATTCTTTTACAGGTCTGCCTGTAATATCGTGAGGAGGAGTAAGTCCGCCTAAATCAGTGGTGCCGTTATCCCAGATAAGACAATGACGATAAGCCACGCCTGTATAGAAGGTAAACTCATCACAACCCAAATTTTCCTGTACATACTCAATCAAAATCTTAGCATCTTCTGTAGAAATATCATCTGCACAGTAGTCAAGAATCGTCTTATCTTCATAGTGCTCTTCATCAGAAACAGTTACCAGATTACAACGAAGAGCAACATCAGTTTTCTTCATATCAATACCAATACTGCCTGCTTCCAGGGGTGAACGTCCTGTATAATAAACCATGGGGTCATATCCCAGAACAGAAAGGTTTGCAACATCGCTTCCCGGTTTCATACCGTCCTGTACTGTTTTTACCAGTCCTACCGTTGCAGTTCTGGCAAGTCTATCCATATTGGGGGTATCGGCATACTCCAAGGGAGTTTTGCCATCAAGCTCGGGAACGGGATAGTCTGCCATACCGTCAAATAATACAACAAGATATTTCATTGTTTTTTCCTCCTATGTACAAGCATACAACGCTTAATATTTGTTTTATTATAGCACACTTGGAATATAATGTCAATTAACACTCTCGCCTATTTCAACTATAACAAGCTCCGGACGATTGAATATTCGCGGCACATAGGTATCACCTCGTGAGAGGCCGCGGCTTACAACCATTTTTGTATCCTCTTCGCCATAGCATCCCCCTGCATATTTAGGCAGAATTCCTTGGTCAGGTGCATAGAGTCCATTCATTATAATAGGTATACGCCACTGGCCACCATGAGCATGACCGGCGAGTACCAAGTCAAAGTCACTTGCAACATACTTCTCAAACAACTCGGGACGATGCGAGAGTAAAATGGTATAATATCCGTTATCGCTTGCAATACTTACATCGTAAAGAGCCTGTTTTGAGTCATATTCAGGGAAAATGTTCACTCTGCTCGGATCTTCTACTCCACATATGTTTACAGTTTCACCATCTATCTCAATCGTTTCACATTCGTCGGAAAGAACTTTTACATCATATTTTTCTATTATTGCCATGATTTCATCGTAGCGTTCTTTGCCGCCCTTGTATTCATGGTTGCCTGTAACATAGTAACAGGGATATTTGCCATTTATTTCTGAAAGAAATGTTTCACTATTACCATGTGGTATTTCCTCTTCAAATATATCACCCGTCATAAAAAGCAAGTCAGGCTCTTCTTTTTCAATTGCAGTGACAAGCTCATTCATATCATCGCCATACTTACTGGAATGAAGATCAGATACCAATGCCACAGTTAGTCCATCATTAAGCTTATCTGTTTCTATATAGTATCGCTGTACATAAAGGTTATCATTAACTGCGACAATTGAAAGAACTAAAGCAGCAATCAAAGTTGCTGTTTTTGCTATACGCTTTTTCGCCTTGGGCGTAAGCTTCTTTTGGAGCTTGTTTTCCATTTAAAGCAGTCCTTTCAGTTCATCCATACTTTCTGCAATTATTTCTGCACCTTGTTCCAAAAGGAAGTCTCTGTCTCTGAAGCCCCAGGTAACAGTAATACACGGAATCCCGGCATTTTTCGAAGTCTTGATGTCTACGTCTGAATCACCGATATAGACTGTTTCATCAGCAGTTGCACCAAGATCTTTCATAACTTTATAAACGAGGTCAGGATTTGGCTTTTTTCTGTATAATGGCATCTGCTCACCCATTACCGCATCAAAAAGTCCCTTAAAATAATCCTCGCACAAAGTCTTGACCGCATAATCTGCCTTATTAGAAACAACAGCGGTCATCATGCCATTACATCGCAGCTTTTCAATAAGCTCCTTGATGCCTTCATAGGGTTTTGTGAAGTCTGCACAGTGCTTTTTATAGTGAGCAGTAAACTCAGCGTGCACCTCATTAATAGTCTTCTCATCTGTTCCTAGCGGAACAATAAGCTTCATAAGATTAGGTATACCATTCCCAACAAAGCTTCTGATTTCATTTATCGTGCGAAGCGGCATATCCATAACGCTGAGAGCATGATTGGCACTGTTGGTAAGGTCGTCCAGTGTATCAAGAATTGTACCGTCAAGGTCAAATATTGCAAGTCTGTATTTCATAAGAGTGTCTCCTCTATTTTATTCATTGCACTTATTATATCACATTTCAGAAAAATGTCAACCTATGTCCGTAACTAGTTAATGATTGTCCTTGACAAAGGATTTTATAGAATGATATAATGTATACAATAATTATTATAATAAGAAAGAGGAAGTATTATGACATATACAAATCCAATTGTAAAGGGATTCTACCCTGACCCCAGCGTTTGCTTTGCAGAAGGAAAATTCTACATGGTTAACAGCTCATTTCAGTATTTCCCGGGAGTTCCGCTTTTTGAAAGTGATGATCTTGTAAATTGGACGCAGATTGGCTATGTTCTTACACGTCCGTCTCAGGTTCAGCTCGATAAGATAAACAGTTCAGGCGGCGTTTTTGCTCCTACCATACGTTATAACAATGGTCGTTTCTACATGGTTACAACCAACGACACTACTCACCAGAATTTTTATGTCTATACTGATGATATCCACGGTGAATGGTCAGAACCAATTTTCGTTGACCAGGGCGGTATTGACCCATCCCTCTTCTTTGAAAACGGCAAGACCTACTTTATGAGCAACGGACAGGATGATGAGGGCATTGGCGGTGTTGTACAGTGTGAAATAAATATTGAAAATGGCGAAAAACTATCTCCCAGTAAATGTATTTGGCAGGGTTCGGGTGGACGATATCTTGAAAGTCCTCACCTCTATAAAATCGGCAATTACTACTATCTTATGGCTGCCGAGGGTGGTACAGAATACGGTCATATGATAACCTATGCAAGAGGTAAATCTGTCTGGGGTGAATTTGAAGGCTATGCCAAAAATCCTGTTCTCACTAATCGAAACAAAGCACCATTCATCATTCAAGGTATAGGCCATGGCGATCTAATACAGGATAAAAACGGTGACTGGCACATTCTCTGTCTTGGCTTTAGACAAATTCATATGTGGGCACCTTTCCATCATCTTGGTCGTGAGGTTTTCATGGTGCCTGTTGCATTTGATGAAAACGGCTGGTTTACAGCAGGTCTTAACGGAACCGCTGATGAAACCTATGAAATCAATGGTGATTTTACTCAAAATGAGAAAAAACTCTATACTATTGAAAATACAGACTGGAGCATAGACTGGTCGTATATGCGCCATCCTTATATTGAAAACTATACGTTATCTCGGGATAAAGCAATCCTCAAAGGTACTGAAATCACCCTCGATGAAGTAGATTCTCCAACTTTTATTGCACTGCGTCAGCGCAATTTTGATATGATTCTTACGACAGATGTTACTATTGATAAAGGCATCGGCGGCGTTACCGTTTATTCCTGTGAAAACGAACATTACGATGTATTTCTCCGTGAAAATAACGGGGGCTATGAAGCTGTATTAAAGCTGAATATCGGCGGTATAAAGCATGAGCAGGCTATCATACCCGTTTCAGGCAATAAGGTTGCATTTGTTATCAAGGCTTCAAGCGTTTACTATGATTTCTTTGTTATCGACAACGGCAAGGAAATTCATCTTGACGGCGGATATTCAAAGTATCTCTCAAGTGAGGTCTCCGAAGGCTTTACAGGTGTTATGTTGGGACTCTTTGCCGTGGGAATCAAAAATGAAGTATGCTTTGAGAATTTAAGAATTGAATATAAGTAAAAGCATAAATAGGAGAAAGCTATGAAGTCAAATAAATACATCCCATTAACTCTCGTCTTTATTCTTATAGCAGGGTCAACCGGATGCAGGCAGACAGATGCTAATACAGCTAACATAGCAGAGCAGACCACTCAGCCCTCTGCTTATGCTATGACCGAACCCGAAAAAACTACCGAAGAACCCACTGAACCTGAATCGGTCATAATTCTCAATGATTCTGTTGTTGAACTTTCTGCGGCAAGCGGTTTTTATGCAGATGAATTTTCTCTGGAAATCTCATGCGATACAGAAGATACACTTTATTATACAACTGACGGAAGTGACCCTCGCACATCCGATACACGCACTGAGTACACAGGAGCTATAGAAATAAAAGATCGCACAGGTGACAAAAACGTGGTGTCAGCGGTTGACCCTGAGCTTTTCTGCGGAAACTTCAATGAATATTGCGCAGCTCAGCAGCAGTTTATATGTACAGTCGATGCACCTAAGGATTCTGCTGTTGATAAGTGTACGATTATTCGTGCTGCTTCTGAAAGCTCAGACGGCTCATTTTCCGATGTAGTTGCCGGTACTTACTTTATAGGTAGCGAGAGCGAACACATCGTAGGAATTGAAGAAACACATTCTCTGGCTGTTATCAGCATTTCAATGGAGTATGATGACCTTTTTAGCCCGTCTGAGGGAATTTATGTAAAGGGAATCCTGTTTGATAAAGCTCTTGAAGCTCATATAAGCAGCGGTGAGACAATTGACGGTGAAACTGCTCGCCAACTTGATGCAAACTATAAACAACGAGGCAAAGAATGGGAACGAAGCTGTCATATAGACTTCTTTGAATGTACCGATGGCAAGGCAGAGTTGGTTTTATCCCAAAACTGCGGCATACGTATTCAGGGCAACTATTCACGTTCTGATTTACAGAAAGGTTTCAGACTCTATGCCCGTACTGATTACGGAGACAACCGTTTCCGCTATCCCGTTTTCGGCGAAGAATCTCAGCGTCCTAATGGTGAGACTGTAGACACATTCAAATCTCTTGTGCTTCGTGCAGGCGGAAACTGCGCTTTTTCTGCTAAATTCAACGATACCTACTGGCAGGATCTGACATCTGAACTTGACTATGCAAGCAAAGCCTCTCGTCCCTGCGTTGTCTATCTAAATGGTGAATACTGGGGTCTGTATGTACTGGAAGAGGACTTCTCCAATGAATACTTCGAGGACAGATATGATGTACCTAAAGAAAACATTGTTGTATATAAGGGCGATGCCGAGGCACTCAAACTAGGCTACAAGCTTGATGAGGGCAAACTCCCTGATGGCATATATGACGAAAGCTTCTACTTTGAAGAGCTGCTCGACTTTTTCAGTTCACATAGCAACCTTAAATCTCAGTCTGACTATGACGAATTCTCCAAACTTGTTGACACAGACAGCGTAAGAGATTATTTTCTTACCGAAATCTGGATAAATAATAAGTGGGACTGGCCGGGAAAGAACTGGTCAATGTGGAAAAGCATTGCTCCCGATGATGCCTCTGAATATAATGACGGCAAATGGCGCATGATACTGTACGATGTTGAATTCGGCGGTATCGGAGGTGAGGATGACGCCTGTGTAAATACCATTAAGGAGGACAACTACAAAACCTATGGTCTCCTTGATATGAATACAAATAATCCCGCTGTTCTTTGCTACGCATACCTTATGACAAACGAAAGTTTTCGTGAGGATTTCTTCACACGTCTCAGTGATGCATCCAACAATATATTTGCAAAGGAAAACGCTTTCAGTTTGCTTGATGAATACGAAGCCGCATACGGTCCGCTCTTTGCTCAGAACTACAACCGTTACCCCGGTACAGGCGAAACAGAAAACGCTATTGAATCGGGATACGGCTCTTCCCAAAATATCCGTGATTTTATTGATAAGCGCGGTGACAATATCGAGCCTATGATTAAATGGGCAAGAGAAATTCTTGAATAGTATTGCTTTGACTGCTATGCTCTTTGGTATAGCAGTCTTTTTGCAATTATTCATTGTTGATTAAACTAAACTTATTTATTTTTTATTGAAAAAATCTCAAAAAATGTTATAATGATATTAATTATAACAGAAAATGAGGAGTTTATATGGAAACAAAGCTAAAAGGCAACTTGATGCTGCTTGTTGCAGCACTTATCTGGGGTACATCCTTTGTAGCACAAAGTGAGGGCATGGAATATGTGGAGCCATTTACTTACGGCGGAATACGAACAATTATCGGCGGCATAGTTCTTCTTCCGCTGATTGTTTTCATGAGGAAAAACCGTAAGTTTTCATCAGAAAACAAACCTCCAATTTCTATCAAAAGCACAGCAATTGGAGGTGTTATCTGCGGATGTGTACTTTTTGTGGCAAGTTCCCTTCAGCAAATCGGCATGACAGAGACCTCGGCGGGAAAAGCCGGCTTTATAACTGCACTCTATATTGTTATTGTACCTGTATTTGAGCTGATTCTGTATCACAGAACAAAGCTCAAGGTTTGGATATGCGTTGTTATAGCGGGAATCGGTTTTTGGCTTCTTTGCATAAAGGATGGCTTCCGCATTGAAACAGGAGACCTGATTATCCTCTGCTGTGCGCTCTTCTTTGCGGTGCATATTATGGTTATCGACAGGTTCTCCGATGATGCTATCGACCCGGTACTGCTTTCTTGCATACAGTTTTTTACTGCAGGAACGCTTATGATTGTCTGTATGTTTATATTTGAAAGCCCTTCCCTGGACGCTATATGGCAGGCTAAATACACCATTCTTTATGCAGGTGTAATGTCAAGCGGCATTGCCTATACTTTACAGGTTTTGGGACAGCGTCACGCCGAGCCCACTTCTGCTGTGCTTATAATGAGTCTTGAATCAGTATTTGCAGCACTATCAGGATGGCTTATCCTCGGTGAACAGCTTACTCCTAAAGAACTTGTAGGCTGTATCGCAGTATTTACAGCAGTTATTTGTGTCCAGGTAAATCCGATTGAGAAAAAACACACCTGAAAGTAATGTAAGCTGTCATGATTATTTCATGACGGCTTTTTTTATAATCGGCAGCTGTAGAGCAGTGAGTAATTTGTAAAAATGCAAAGTCAAATCTTGCCGCATCTTGACAATGAGACAGTGAAATGGTATAATTAAATATGTATGGAGAAATGATAATTGATTTTTGGAGGTATAAATGAAAAATAAAACCTATCCCCTTTACACGCTTCCACAGATAACAGACCTTAAAGATATGCTGGCTCAGCGTGCAGAAGCTACACCTGATGGCATTGCATTCTCATATAAAGAAAAGGAAAAAACTGTCTACAAAACCTTTAAGGAATTTGAGGACGATGTAAATGCTCTGGGAACATATATCTACAGTAAAGGCTACAGAAATGCACATATTGCAGTAATCGGAAGTAACTCCTATGAATGGATTGTTTCATTTCTTGCTATCACAAACGGTGGTAATGTTGCTGTACCAATTGATAAAAACCTTTCCCCTGAAAAAGTAGAACAGCTTATCCGTCAGAGCGATTGTACAGTTGCTTTTGTTTCAAAGAAATGTCTTTCTCTCGTGAAGGATATTGAAAACCTTGACGTTTACTCTACTCACAACATTTATGACTTCATCTACGCCGGTGCAGACATGATTGAAGAAGGCAATGACGATTTCCGTGAACATATTGTTGACCCGGAAAAGCTGACAGCCATCTTCTTCACCTCAGGCACAACCGGCAGCAGCAAGGGAGTTATGCTCAGTCATAAAAACATAGCCTCTGACATCAACTTTGCTGTAAAAAACTTTGAACTATCAGGCGGTACGCTTGCAGTCCTGCCTTTCCACCATACATTCGGACTAATTACCGCTGTTTTCATGGTCATACATTACGGTTACTCCACACATATCAACAGCAGCCTAAAACAGCTCCAAAATGACTTGAAAACTGTCAAACCTCAGACATTCTTCGTCGTTCCGCTCTTTGTGGAAACCTTCTATAAAAGCGTTCTTACATCAGCAAGAAAGACCGGTAAAGCTAAGCTTCTCGAACGTGCTGCCAAAATCAGTAATCCGCTGCTTAAAGCCGGCATCGACATAAGAAAACTTGTTTTCCAGTCCGTCAAGGAAGCTTTCGGCGGGAATTTGGAATACGTAATCTGCGGTGGTGCTGCTCTTGACCCGGTTCTCGTTGAGGCATTCAGAACATGGGGCGTTGAGATTCTCAATGGCTACGGTATCACAGAATGCAGTCCTGTTGTATCCGTAAACAGAAACCACTATCATTGCGATGGAAGCGTTGGTCAGGTACTTGACGGCGTTATTGTGAAAATTGCAGAAGACGATGAAATCCTTGTCAAGGGTGACAATATTATGATGGGCTACTACAAAGATGTTGCTTCTACTCAGCTTGTACTGAACGATGGTTGGTACTCTACCGGTGATCTCGGCAGACTTGATGAAAACGGCTTTCTCTTTATTACAGGCAGAAAGAAGAATCTTATCATTCTCAGCAACGGTGAAAACGTTTCTCCTGAGGAAATTGAAGCTCAAATTCTCCGTGATGAAGCTGTTGCAGAAGCAGTTGTATATGAGGTTAAGGGTTCACTGGCTATTCAGATTTTCCCCGAGGAAGAGTACATCGGAAATCAGAACTACTTTGATGAGCTTATAAAGAAGTACAACAAGACTCAGCCTCAATTTATGCACATCCGCACCGTTACGCTCAGGGACGAGGAGTTTGAAAAGAATTCTACAAAAAAGATTCTTCGTTTCAAGGTAAATGCTGATAATCACGCTCAGAAAAACATATAATATTACATATAAAGGTAGCGCAGCAGGTTATTACTTGACTGCGCTTTTCCTCTTGGAGACTAAATGGTAAAATCTACTGTCAAAGACCTTACATTCATTCCGGTACTTACAGCACTTATCGTTATATGTTCGTGGTTTTCTATTTCCTTTACTGTACCGTTTACTATGCAGACATTTGCTGTATTCTTTTCTGTATTCTTTGCCGGCGGCAAAAGAAGTACTATTGCCGTATTAATTTATATCATCATTGGTATAACAGGATTACCTGTTTTTTCCGGATTTACGGGTGGTATAGGTCACATTCTGTCACCTACAGGCGGATATATAATAGGCTTTCTTCTTAGTACAGTCATTATGTGGCTTTCTGAATACATATCCGGTAATAAAACACTACGGCTTTTTTTCGCTACACCCGCTCTTCTGATATGCTATACATTCGGCACAGCATGGTTTATGCTCACAACAGAAAACAAAAGTCCCTTACCTGCTCTGACCCTTTGCGTATTTCCCTACATAATCCCCGACTGCATTAAAATCTTTTTTGCGTATACACTTTCCATGCGACTTGCTAAAATTCAAAAGATTAAGTCCGTAAATTAAATGTATTATCCCAAATCATTTATAGAAAGAGCACCGCTTTCTCAGCGATGCTCTTCTACATTTTATGCATTTACAGCTTCAAGATTTACAAGATACTTCTTAGCGTACTCATTATACTTTTCCTTGAATATTTCATTATCGGCTGTGAGTCGATGTATTCCCTCGTGCATATTCATATCCTTATTCGCAGCTTCCATAATGCAGGCTGCAACGTTTGAGCAATGATCAGAAGTTCTCTCAAGGTTTACGAGCAGGTCAGACCATACAAAACCTGTTTCAATGCTACATGCACCTTGCTGAAGTCTGAGGATGTGGTGAGCACGGAGTGTTTCCTTTAGCTCGTCAACAATCTGCTCCAAAGGCTCAACATTGAGTGCAGCCTGAACATCATTATTGCCAAACGCCTTGACTGTAAGGTCAAGAATCTCTTCTACAGCACCGGTAATAAGTGCAAGTTCTTCTCTTGCTGTGGGTGAAAGGCTCAGCTTTTTCTCATTAAGCTCCTGAGCAGATTCAATAATATTAAGACCATGGTCGGAGATACGTTCAAAGTCACCGATAATGTTAAGAATCTTAGCAGCCTCAGCACTGTCTCTTGCACTGAGCTGGCTTGAACTTAACTTTACAAGATATGTACCGATGTTATCTTCGTACTTATCAGTTTTACTTTCAAGTTTCTTTACACCGTCAGCAAGAGCCTGGTCGTAATTGGTGAGGCAAGTAATACTATCTTTGATAGACTTAACCGCACATACAGCCATCTCCATGGTAAGGGCGCGGCAACGTTCCAGGGCAACAGCAGGAGTTGCTATAAGACGCTCATCAAGCTTTACAATTTCATCCGGGTCCTTTACCTCACGTACAAGCTTATATGCAAGCTTTTCAAGAACTCCTGACATAGGAAGAAGAATTATTGTACAGCCAACATTAAAGCAGGAGTGAGCAATTGCAATACCTGCCTGATTTGCGGACTGGTCGAAGAGCGCAGGTGATACAAACATATCTACCAGTGTATATACAGTAAGCCAGATTGCTGTACCGATTACGTTAAATGAAAGGTGAACAAGAGCCGCTCTCTTAGCATTTCTGTTTGTACCAAAGGAGGAGAGAATGGCTGTGATACATGTACCGATATTCTGACCCATAATAATCGGAATGGCTGCACCAAAGGATACCTGTCCCGTTACTGTCAAAGCCTGAAGTATACCAACGGAAGCAGAGCTGGACTGGATAATTGCAGTAAGAATTGTACCTGCAAGCACACCCAGAATAGGATTCTTGAACATTACAAAAAGATTCTGGAACTCAGGTACGTCCGCAAGACCTGCTACAGCATTTGTCATTGAATCCATACCAAACATCAGTGTTGCAAAGCCCAGAAAAATCATACCTGTGTCCTGTTTCTTATCGCTCTTGCAGAACATGTAAAGTACAATGCCTATAAGTGCCAGTACAGGGGTAAAGGACATGGGTTTTAAAAGTTGTATAAAGAGGTTGTCACTGCTGATACCGCCAAGAGAAAGAATCCATGCGGTAACTGTAGTACCGATATTAGCACCCATGATGACGTTAATAGCCTGTTTCAGGGTCATAAGACCTGAGTTTACAAAACCTACAACCATAACCGTTGTTGCAGATGAACTTTGAATGATGGATGTTACTCCAAGGCCGGTAAACAGACCTGCAATCTTGCCTGTTGTCAGCTTGCCAAGGATAGACTGAAGCTTACTTCCTGCACGTCTTTCCAATGCCTGACCCATTATGTTCATTCCAAAGAGAAAAAGACAGAGACCGCCAATCAAAATTAATACGTCAAAAATGTCCATGTTAAATTCCTTTCAAATTACACTTATAATGTAGTTGGAACTATTATGTCTGTAGTTCCGGATTTGAATTAAGTCTGTCGCAGAGCTTTGTAAAGCCAAAGGATACAGCTGCACCGCCAATTATACATAGAATACACAGCAGTGTTGCATCGGAAATGAAAAGCTCAGGAGGCATAATCATAACCATAGTAGCTGAGACAATACCTAATACACTGTGGGATATGATATTGTATTTGAGCACAAACGCCTTATGTACCCCTCTTGAAAGTAGCAGAACACAAACTACAAGTCCTGCTGCCATGGGTATCAGTACACCGGGCATTAGCTTTGATATTCCCTCAAGCATAGGCTGATACAAACCGAAAAAGAGCAGTAAAGATGATGAACTAAGTCCCGGTACAATTAAACTTAAAGCCCATAGTACACCGCATAGTACATATCCCGGAATACCGGGAGCAATGCTCAGATTGTCATGGGTTTTAAGAAATACAAGTACGGTTGTCATAATAATAAATGATACTATAACGGAAATGTACGAGCCTTTCGTTCTCCCCTGCTCACCTGCTTCACGCCACAGCTGTGGAACTGTTCCCAGAATAAATCCGATGAAAACACAGGTTATAATCGGTGCATTCTTATCAAGAAGCATTCCGGCAAGACCTGATAATCCGATAAATCCGGCTCCTGCTCCCATAATAAAAATTCCAAGCATGAGCCAGTACTTTTTCAGGTTACTGCGGGGATTTGAAATAGCTGCAATGAGTGGGCGATACATGCCAAAAGCCGCACACAGCGTTCCACCGCTGACACCCGGAAGTATAGCACCAAAGCCTACTGCCACTCCTTCTGCAAACCAAAGCAAGCTTCTCAGAAAGCTCTTTCTTTTACCTTTGATAAAACCTTTCTCCCTTCACTTAAATTTACGGGCAAGCCTCTGTGCCCATATTAATTATATCATTATTCTGCATTAAAATGGTGTAAAGATTCCCTGATTTGCCCGTTTTACCTTAACTTTGTCCATCTGCCTTGTGTGATTAAACATTTTTTTTACTCCATGGAAATTATGCATACAGTTCGCCCTAATCGCTTTACACGAATTTTACATAGCGGGAAAAATGTAAAGCTACAAGTGTATTTTTCTGATTTTGTACTTATGAAAAATAATGCAGATTCTGTTTCTAGACATTACCTTTGCGACAAAACACACCATTGTTATATTTTTTCTCATTAGGCAAAGAAAAACCTCGGTATAATGTCATGGCTAGTAAAATAGTTAAACAGACAATTTAACTGTTTTACAGAATATATAATACAGGATTGATATAACATAACAACATAATGTGCGATGCTGAGTTTTAGAATCTGGCATCGCTTATTGTTTTCACTAAATTACAGATTTTATGTTCTTTCATTATAAAACACAGATTCGCCTTTCATAGCTTTTTTACATATTATTCATGTCAGGTTACTTACTTTGTCTGTTTTCAGATTGTATAATAATAAACAATTAGAGGACGAATATTAAGGAGGTTTAGCAAATGATTACCATTCAGGAGATGAACGGGTACGCCAAAAAACTTGGACTAGCTTATGAGCAGGCGCTGCTACCATTAAGCAAGGAGACCGGTGTTCCGCACACCGCAATCGGCATTCTGCTCTTTTTTGCCAATAATCCCGATTTGATGACCGCAAGAGATGTATGTGAATTCAGAGGTCTGAAGCGAGCCAATGTATCAACCCATGTGGAGCGATTGGTCAATGAGGGGCTACTGGAACGTAAGGCGTATCCCGGTGACAGACGAAAAGATATTCTCGTGTGTACAGAAAAGGCACAGCCGATCATTGATTCCGGCAGAAAGGCACAGGAAGAATTTACTAAATCTATAATCTGCGGATTGACCGAAGCAGAATTCACCGTCATGGAACACTGCTTTCAGGTCATGAACGGAAACATTGATAAACTGCTCAAATCTTATTGACAGGAAAAGGAGGAAATACCTAATGATAAAATTACTGAAAAATATGCAGAAAAAAGAACGAATTATGGTTCTTATTGCTGTTGTGCTGATCATCGGTCAGGTGTATTTTGAACTGACGATGCCCGATTATATGAGCGAACTGACATTGCTTATCAACACCGAAGGGCAAATGTCGGATATTCTCAATATCGGAGCAAAGATGCTGGGCTGTACACTTGCCAGTGCCGTTCTTGCCATTGCTTGCGGCTTTTTGACTTCCAAAATAGCTTCCGGATATAGCTTTGCAGTTCGTGACAAGCTGTTTACCCATGTTATGACAATGGGCAAGGCGGAAACCGGAAAGTTTTCCATCCCCAGCCTGATCACCCGTACCACAAACGATATTACGCAGCTTCAGATGATCGTATCTATGGGTTTACAGGCTTTGGTCAAGGCACCCATTATGGCGGTATGGGCAATTATCAAAATTCTCGGCAAAAGTTGGGAGTTGTCTGCCGTTACTGCATCTGCTGTTGTGATCATCTGTGTTACCGTCCTGTCAATCATGAGCGTTTGTTTGCCCCGTTTCCGTAAGGTACAAAAGCTCACCGATACCCAGAACCGTATCGCAAGAGAAAATCTCACCGGCATCAATGTGGTTCATGCGTTCAATGCGGAAAACTATCAGACCGAAAAGTTTGATGTACCCAACAATGAAATGATGAATACACAGCTCAAAAACCAGAGACTTTTCTCTCTAATGATGCCTGTTATGAGCACCTGTATGAACGGATTATCTTTGGCTATTTACTGGCTCGGTGCAGCGCTGATCAACCAGATCGTACTAGCTGATGTTGCAGCAAGGATAACTATGTTCAGTGATGTAGTAGTATTCAGCACCTACGCAACTTATGTGATCATGTCTTTTATGATGCTAATCATGGTATTCATAATGATGCCTGCGGCTCAGGTTTCTGCTGAGCGTATCAACGAAGTGTTAGATAAGACTGCAACGATTAAGGAAGGCAAGACAGTTTTCGGTATGGAAAGCGGCACGGTAGAGTTTAAGAATGTATCTTTCACATACCCTGAAGCAACTGAAGAAGCACTCAGCAACCTCTCTTTCCGTGTGGAACAGGGGCAGACTCTTGCAATCATCGGTGCGACAGGTTGTGGCAAAACGACCCTTGTCTCCTTAATGGCAAGATTTTACGATGCCACTGCCGGAGAAGTGCTTATCGACGGTGTAAATATCAAAGACTATTCATTCGAGGGACTTTACAACAAGCTGGGATATATTACGCAAAAAGCTGTTCTGTTTGCGGGAAGCATTCGGGATAATATTGCCTTCGGACAATCGCAAAACGGATTTGATGAGGACACGGTAGACATGGCTCTTTCCGTTTCCCAATCTGAAGAATTTGTGAGCAAGATAAAGGATGGCAAGAAACACAAAATCATGCAGCTTGGTAAAAATGTATCCGGCGGTCAGAAACAGCGGCTTTCCATTGCCCGTGCTCTTGCTCGTAAACCCGAAATTCTTATTTTTGATGACTCGTTCTCTGCACTGGACTACAAGACCGATGCAATGCTCCGAAAAGGACTCGGTAAGAGCTTAGAGAACACGACAAAGGTGATCGTTGCCCAGAGAATCAGTACCATCAAAGACGCAGATCAAATCATCGTTCTGGAGCGTGGCGAGGCGGTAGGAATCGGTACCCACGAAGAACTGATGAAGAACTGCGACGTTTACCGTGAGATTGCCCAGTCTCAGCTAACTGCGGCAGAGCTGGCATAAGGAGGCGATACAATGAAACAGACTTTATCTAAGATTTTTAAATATATGGGAAATTTCCCACTTGTTATTATTGCGCTGATCCTTGCAGCAGTATCGGCAGTGATGACCATCGTTGCGCCGGACAAGATCGGTGAAATCACCAACATTATCTCTGATGGACTTATCGGTGGAATTGATATGCCGGCAATTGCTAAAGTTGGCTTTTTGCTGATCGCATTTTACCTCATCGGTGCTTTGGCAAGTTTTATACAACATTACATTATGGCAACAGTAACGCTGAAATCCTCACAAAGAATGCGCCATGATCTGTCTGTAAAAATCAACAAAGTCCCCCAAAAGCAATTTGGCGAAACATCTACAGGTGACATTCTCAGCCGTATTACAAACGATGTTTCCACTTTGCAACAGGGTATGACTAACAGCCTGCCTACCATCATCAGTGCTGTTACCCAATTTGTTGGCTGCCTGATCATGATGTTTGTTACCGAGTGGCATCTGGCACTCACTTCCG
>CAZQMA010000020.1:0-32372 GCA_964594275.1 uncultured Ruminococcus sp.
CTCTCCTGCGACAGCTTTATTATTATACCATGTATTCAAACTTTTGTCAAGGCTTCCTTCTTTCAAATATTTTCACGTTTTTGTTCGGATTTTTGGCTGTTTTTAACAAATATAATGTCAATAAAAAACTGTCCGGATAAATCCGGACAGTCCTTGACTAATCTATTGAATTATACACAGCCCTGAGCCTTCATAGCTTCAGCAACCTTCAGGAAGCCTGCAATATTTGCACCAGCCATATAGTTGCCTTCCATACCGTATTCCTTAGCTGCATTATCGCAAGCAGCAAAGATGCTCTTCATGATGCCGTGAAGCTTAGCGTCAACCTCCTCGAAAGACCATGACAGACGCTCGCTGTTCTGGCTCATTTCCAGACCGGATGTAGCTACGCCACCTGCATTTGCAGCCTTTGCAGGACCATAAAGCAGACCATTTGCAAGGTATGTGGAAATAGCTTCAGGAGTAGAAGGCATATTTGCACCCTCAGATACAACCTTACAACCATTCTTAACCAGAATCTCAGCAGATTCCTTATCAATTTCATTCTGTGTAGCGCAGGGCAGAGCAATATCACAAGGAATTGTCCAGATTCCCTTGCAACCTTCGTGGTACTCAGCTGTGGGAACAGCATCAACATATTCCTTGATTCTGCCACGCTTAACTTCCTTGATTTCCTTAACGATATCCAGCTTAATGCCGTCCTTGTCGTAAATATAGCCGTTGGAGTCGGACATTGCAACAACCTTGGCACCATATGTCATAGCCTTTTCGGTAGCATAGATAGCAACGTTACCGGAGCCGGAAACCAGGATAGTCTTGCCTTCCAGAGACATATTGTTAGCCTGGAGCATTTCATTTGTGAAGTAGAGCAGACCATAACCTGTAGCCTGTGTTCTTGCCAGAGAGCCACCATATGTCAAACCCTTACCTGTGAGCACGCCTGTGAACTCGTTGCGCAGTCTCTTATACTGACCGAACATGAAGCCGATTTCACGTGCACCTGTACCGATATCGCCGGCAGGAACGTCACAGTCAGCACCAATGTGCTTAGCAAGCTCTGTCATGAAGCTCTGGCAGAACCGCATGATTTCGCCGTCAGACTTACCCTTAGGGTCAAAGTCAGAACCGCCCTTACCGCCGCCCATAGGGAGAGTTGTAAGGCTGTTCTTGAATGTCTGCTCGAAGCCCAGGAACTTAATAATGCTGATGTTTACAGAGGGATGCAATCTGATGCCGCCCTTGTACGGACCAATTGCAGAGTTGAACTGTACACGGAAGCCACGGTTTACATGAGACTTACCCTTATCGTCTACCCACGGTACACGGAAGATAATCTGTCTCTCAGGCTCTACGATTCTCTCCAGAACGCCAGCCTCTACCAGGTCGGAACGCTTTTCAACCACAGGTTCCAGAGTTTCCAGAACTTCTGTTACAGCCTGAATAAATTCGGGCTCGCCTACATTTCTTTTCTTTACGGTTTCCATCAGGTCAACCAAATACTGATTTGTTAAAGCCATTTTAAATTACTCCTTAAATCGAATTCGCTGTACTTTACAGCATTAAAGTTATTATAGCATTTTTTCACGTCAATTGCAATGGGGTAAGCTTATTTTTCTCGGAATTTCTGCTTTTTTGTTGATTTACACCATTTTAAAAAAATTCAGACGCAATTTTTTGCCAACCATGCATATACACATGTGCATGAGTTGTGGACACTTTTCATTGTTTTGTATCCACTGAAACACACTTCGCTTCTGTCGCTCCGGATACGACACAAGCCTTTTTCTTTCAGACCTCTCAGCAATCCACAGAACTTATTATGCATATTTTCGTCCGTATACAAAAAAAGCGCCCAAAAAACAAATGTACCATTAGTACACCTGATTTCTGACGCCATTGTCATGTATATTGAATTACTGTAATTTTATTATACACTATTCTAGAGAAATTGTCAAGAGGAAAATGCAAAAAAAGGTCTGCCGCAACAGACCTTTTTAATATTTATTTACCGCAATTATTCAGCTGTTTCTTCTTCAGCCTTAGAAGCAATCTGAATACCCAGAACATCCAGAGATTCTCGGTCAACTGTAGAAGGGCACTCACTCATAAGCTCGCTTGCATTCTGTACCTTGGGGAATGCTACAACATCACGGAGACTTTCCGCCTGTAAAAGAACCATTGCCAGTCTATCAAGACCAATACCCAGACCTCCATGAGGCGGTGCACCATACTTGTACGCTTCAACCAAGAAGCCAAACTTGGCTTCAATCTCCTCATCGCTCATTCCCAGAGCCTCGAACATCTTCTGCTGAAGCTCATAGTCAGTGATACGGATAGAACCGGAAGAAAGCTCAGTACCGTTTACAACCAGGTCAAACGCCTTAGCAATAACCTTTTCGGGTGCTGAATCCAGATACTGAATGCACTCGTCCATAGGCATAGTAAAGGGATGGTGCATTGCAACCCATGTTTCGCTGTCGTCGTCCCACTCAAAGAACGGGAACTGCGTAATCCACAGGAAGTTAAACTTGTCCTTAGGAATTATATCAAGCTGTTTTGCGACTATAAGTCTCAGTGCGCCCAATACAGGGAGAGTTACCTTGTTCTTATCGGCAACCACCAGTACAACGTCACCCTGTTCACAACTAAGCTTTGTGAGAATTTCATCCAGTCTACCCTCAGGCAGGAATTTAGCAAAGGAGCAGTTGGGCTTTTCATCATTCCAACGAATAAATGCCAGACCCTTTGCACCGATACCTTTAGCCTTTTCGGTGAGCTTGTCAATCTCCTTGCGTGTAAGCGTCTTTGAAGCATTCTTAGCCACGATACAGCGAACACTGCCACCGGCTTCAATTGCGCTTCTGAACACTACAAAGTCAAGGTCGGAAACCATATCGGTAATATCGGTAAGTTCCATGCCGAAGCGTGTATCAGGCTTATCAGAACCGAAGCGATTCATAGCCTCAGCGTAAGTCATACGCGGGATAGGCAACTCAATCTCTCTGTCCATAACTTTGTTCAGAAGGTACTTGAGGAAACCCTCTGTCATCTCCAGAATATCGTCAACGTCAACAAATGACATTTCCAGGTCAATCTGAGTAAACTCAGGCTGTCTATCTGCACGGAGATCCTCGTCACGGAAGCAACGGGCAATCTGTATATATCTATCCATACCCGCAACCATCATCAGCTGTTTGTAAATCTGAGGTGACTGGGGCAAAGCGTAGAATTTGCCGTTGTGTACACGGGAGGGAATGAGATAGTCTCTTGCACCCTCAGGTGTAGACTTCATCATCATAGGTGTTTCAATTTCAACGAAATCGTTTGCGTAGTAGTATTCACGTGCAGCCTGCGCAATCTTGTGACGCATGATAAGGTTATGCTGGAGAGGTGCACGTCTCAGGTCAAGGTAACGGTACTTGAGACGAAGTTCTTCGTTTACCTTCGTATCATCCTCAATGAAGAAAGGAGTTGTTTCAGCCTTTGCAAGTATGCGCAGCTCGTCAACAATAATTTCAACTCTGCCCGTTTTCATATCGGGGTTGATGCTTGAACGCTCGGTAACAACGCCCTTGGCCATCAGTACATATTCACTGTGGCAGGACTCAGCCTTAGCGAAAATTTCAGGATCGGTAGAATCGTTGAATGCAAGCTGTACAATACCCGTCTTGTCACGCAGATCAATAAATACCAGCGCACCCAGCTTTCTTACCTTCTGTACAAAGCCGCCTACAACAACAGTACTTCCGATTTCGGAAACCTCACCGCAGTAGCAGGTACGGCGTAGACCGTTCATTGCTTCCATTACTTTACCTCCTCAAATTCTTCAAGAATATCATTAAACATAAATCTTATAGCCAGATCACCGAATTCCTCAGCAAATCTCTCATCAAGGTGAATGGGGAACTGTTCACCCGTCTCCATGAGCTTGAGTTTCGCTTCCCCTACTTCCAGCTCGTTTCCGCCTATTACCAGTACAAACTTAGCACCGATTTTATTAGCATACTTCATCTGAGCCTTGATACCGCGGTTCATAACATCAAATTCAGCCTGATAGCCCTCTCCTCTAAGGATATTTGCAAGAATAAGAGCCTTATCCGCAGCAGCTGCTTCCATAGGAGCGATATAGAGGTCGCAGGTTTTCTGCTCCATAAATTCACAGCCCTGGCTTTCCATAGTGAGAATAAGTCTTTCAAGACCCATAGCAAAGCCCAGTGCCGGTGTGGGAGCACCACCTAGCTGTTCAATGAGACCATCATAGCGTCCGCCTCCGCATACAGTACCCTGAGCGCCTATGTCGGTAGTGATAAACTCAAATACTGTCTTTGTATAATAGTCAAGACCTCTTACAATCTTGGGGTTGATGCTGTAATCAATACCCAGTGCTGTAAGATTCTTTTTCAGTGATTCAAAGTGATCGCTACACTCATCACAGAGATAATCGAGAATAATCGGTGCACCTTTTGCGATATCGCCACATACAGGGCTTTTACAGTCAAGTATACGCATAGGATTTTTTTCGAGACGTGTCTTACAGGTATCGCAAAGCTCCTCTTCTCTTGCAGAGAAGTAGCTTCTCAGTGCCTTATGGTACTCGCTTCTGCACTTAGGACAGCCGATGGAGTTGATATTGAGGGCAATATTTTTAAGTCCAAGTCTATCAAGAATAGTTTTTGCAAGGCTGATAACCTCAGCATCTGCCTGAGGGCTATGAGAACCTGCCATTTCCAGACCGAACTGATGGAACTCACGAAGCCTGCCTGCCTGAGGTCGCTCATGACGGAAGCATGAGAGAATATAGAACACTTTCTGAGGCAGAGCATCATTGAGCATGCCATTCTGGAGCATAGCGCGGATAGTACCGGCTGTACCCTCCGGACGGAGAGTAAACTCAGTTTCCTTAGCCTTTACGGTGTACATTTCTTTCTGCACAACATCAGTGGTTTCACCTACAGAGCGCAGGAAGAGGTCGGTATTTTCAAATGTGGGAACGCGGATTTCACGAAATCCGTAGGACTCTGCTGTGTCCTTAGCGATCTTTTCTAGGGTGTACCATTTATTTATGGTCTTGGGAGTAATATCCTCAGTACCCTGTGGTCTTGTGATTTTCAAAGCCATAATAAGCCTCCTTATTACAAAAAACTGTCCCTTCGTAAAGGGACAGGTAAGTTATAGACAATAGGCAAAAGTGCCTGTCAAATTGCTCAAATAGTGGGAGAACCGATAATTCTCCAATCAAGGTCACCACGTTCAAGAGCCATGATAAGTGCCTCAGCGGTAGCAATATTTGTAGCAACCGGAATATTGTGTACATCACAGAGGCGGAGAAGATTCATCTCATTCTGCTCGGATTCCTTGCGGTTGATTGGATCTCTGAAGAAAAGAAGTACGTCGATTTCATTGCAGGAAATAAGTGAGCCTATCTGCTGTGCGCCGCCCTGTGAGCCACTGAGATAACGCTTGATTCTGAGGCCGGTAGCCTCGGAAACCTGCTTGCCTGTAGTATCTGTAGCACAAAGCTTATGTCTGGAGAGAACACCGCAGTATGCAATACAAAACTGAATCATAAGCTCTTTTTTAGCGTCATGGGCAATAAGTGCGATTGTCATAAGATTAAATCATTCCTTTCGTTATCGAATGTCAGATACGAAAAACATCTGCTAAACATTCTTTGTTATTTTGACGAGATTCGATACTGCTTCAATTACTATTATACCACAAATTTGAGATTTGTCAAAGAAAATTATATGTCCGCTTAGAAGATTGTGAAAACTATGGTAGTGGCAATGCTTATATTTAGGCAATATGCCAATAAGCCAAATGTAATCAAACATCCAATAGGAAAATTTCAACAAGCATACTTAATTTTCCATACTCGCAGTGCGTTTTTTATACGCCTCATATGCCTCTAAAATATCCCTTATCATATATTTGGAATATTCGGCACCCTCAACAACGCCTGCAAAGGCAATCTCAGGGTCATCAGCAGGAGCATAGCCGATAAAGAATGAGTCTTGAACTCGTGATGCCTGCTGGGGCGTACCTGTCTTGATTGCAACGCTATAGCCAAGGTTTCCGAGAGAATACTCCGTAGGCATATTGGTAACGGAAGCGGCAATCATACCCTGCTCAATAAAGTCGTAAACTCCCGTTTCCTTGCCAGGGATAACTTCAGCGATAACAGGCTCGATTTCCTGTTCTTTGTTTTCCATAGTGTAGTCCCATATACTGTCAACCAGATGTGGCTCATATCTCACACCATCGTTGGCAATGGTATTTGCAACAACCGCCATCTGGAGAGGCGTTACAGCCCATTCCGACTGACCAATACCTGACTGGAGTACTTCACCGATTGTCCAAGTAAGCCCTTTGTCACGGTAATATTCAGGGTTTGAAAGATGTCCTGTGGATTCGCCTGTTTCAAGACCTGTAGCCTGACCCAGACCGTACATTGAAGCATACTTTGTGATTCCGTCAATGGTAAGATCCTCGGATAGCTTATAGAAGTAGATATTGCAGGAGTACTGAATTGCTTCTATAACGGAAATATTGCCATGACCGCCTGTACACTGATAGGTGTGGTCGTGAAACTCATAGTAACGACTGCAATAATAAGATGTATAACCGCTTACCAGACCTTCAGCAAGACCTGCTGTAGCGGTAATTAGCTTGAAGGTTGAACCGGGACGATAAAGACCTCTTGTTGCACGATTTACCAGAGGATTATTGTCGGCAACAAGCAGGGACTCGTAGTTTTCAGTATAGGTAGTAAGGTCATATGTGGGACAGGTAGCCATACCCAAAACACCGCCGTCTTTTGCATCAAGTACAACAATAGCACCGTTGGTGATTTCGCCCAGACCCAGTTCCTCGGTTTTTTCGTTTCTCAGGTTATCAAAGTTTGCAATGAAGTCCTCAAGTATGCCCTGCAAATCCTTCTGGAAGGAACTATCCACGGTAAGCATAACCGTATTACCCGACTTAACAGGTTGGGTTATCTCTGCCGAAACAACCTCCCCCTTTTCAACCTTGATGGTCTTTATGCCATCTTCACCTCTCAGGTAATCCTCACAGGCTTTCTCAATACCGCTTTTACCCACAGTATCGTCCATGTCGTAGCCCTTTTCAGAAAGTTCCTCATACTCTTCGGCGTAGATAGGACCTACAGTACCGATTTCATGAGGGAGAACATCATCCTGAACGATAGAACGAAGAGGCATTTCAACAATATCAATACCCGGAAAATCAAGTCCGGACTCTTTAAGCTCGGTAAGAGCGTTTACGGGAATATCCTCAGCAAAGGTGAAGCGATTGTTCATTGAGAAGCCCCGTACAAGCATTTCATAACGAACTCCGCAGAGAAGCCGTCTCTGCTCCTCAGTGTATTCAGAGGAGATTTCGTACATCTCAATAAGCTGCGCCATACAGTTGTCCGTGGTGGCATAAACGTTTAGTCCCAAGTTTTTCTTAAATCGTTCCAGCGTTGCTTCGTCGTCTGTAGTAAATGTATAGGGAGCTGTTTCCGAAACGGGAATGGACAGTTCAGGGTATACGCCATACTTTGCAAGCATGTCGCTGAGTTTCAAGAGAATAGCATTGCCCTCAGAAAGGTCAGAAGGAAACTGCTCAGGAAGAATAACTGCGCTGTAGCCCACTTTATTTACAATGATGGACTTTCCTGTGCAGTCAACAATCTCACCACGAGTGGCTTCAATTACTTGGTCATAGTGATAGGTTGAGTATCGGCGACTTTTATATTCCTCGCTGTCAACTAGCTGGATTTTCATAAGCCTGTAGCCACACAGGCAAAAAGCACACAGCACAAATATAACCAACAGTGTGCTTTTCAGATAGAGATAATATGCATTTTTTTTCATTTAAAGAGCCTTTCTCCGAAAGGATGTGTCAGGTGTCAGGTATCAGGTGTTCAGCGTTCGTCCTCAGTGATAACAGTTTCTTCGATGGTACGTACAACGTGCGGACGGAGTGTACGGTTAAGATAGCTTATAACCCAGTAAACAGGCAGAGCTGAGATAAGGGTATAGATACAGCATGGCAGTATGTGTTCCTTGTATATGAGGGAAACGTTTGAGTGGTCCCACAGTGCATAGTAGAAGAAGTAATCAAGGAGTCCCTGTACAAAAATGCCTACAGCTGACAGTGCCATGAAGTTTATGAGCTTATGTCTCAGGTAGTACTTGTATAGGAGTGATACACATATGCACATTACAAGAAGTATGAGACCGTTGAAACCCAGAAGCTTTCCACACACAATGTCAAGAAGTACTCCGCACACAACACCTGCTATAACCGCTGTAAACTCCCTTGCATAGGAAGCAATACACAGCGCAACAGGTATAAGAAGAAGCGGTTTACGGAAACTTCCCGAAGTAGCTGTTACAAAGCATAGTAGTATGATAAATCCATAGAGTGCCCATCTTATGGCTGTATTACGCTTTTCCCGGGGTGTTATACGACGTGTTCTGATTTTACTCATTTGTCTCGCCCTTTCCGGGATAATCTATAATCGCCACAACGCTGGTCATGGATTTCAGATCCACTGCCGGCTCTATAACCGCATACTTACTCAGACCGCTTTCCATGTTTTCAACACTCTTCACAGTGCCGATAAGGTAGCCCTTGGGAAAGATACCGCTTGCACTTGAGGTTGTAATAAGGTCACCCTCTTTAAGCTTAGTATCACGGTCCAGATAAATCATTCTGCACTTATAGTCAGAGGCAAGGAGAATCTCACCCTCAACAATACCGGTGTACTTGTTATTGGCAGAAATCGCACCTAAAGACAAATCCGGTGAAAGGATAGTCTGCACGGTAGCAGAATTAGATGAAATCGCTGACACTACACCTACAACACCCTCACCTGTGATAATCGGGTCATGTAGAGAAAGTCCGTCATCCTCGCCCTTGTTGATGATAAAACCATGATAGGGGTCGTTTGCAACGTAGCCGATTATAGTACAAGGCTCAGAGTAGGTATGAGTCTCGTTGTCCTCCTTGATGCCCATAAACTTCTGAAGCTCAGCAAGGTTCTGCTTTGTCTCCTCAAAGTCAGTAAGCTCCTGCTTGAGGGCTGCATTTTCCTTTTTGAGGCGGTCAATCTCCGCCCGATACTCCTTGCCCTCCGTAAGAGGAGAAAAGATACCCGCCGCTCCCTCTGAAGCATTATTCACTGCTTCACGCAGCGGACTCAGTACTGTATTCAAAACGCCGTTCCCCTGGGCTGAACCGCCCTGAGTTGCAGAGTATAGCATCATGCCTACAAGCAGTGCAATTATACATATAAGTATACGGAAACGATGCTCTCTGAAAAAATCACCCATTGGCATATGCCTCCTTTTAATAAGCAATATTATAAGCCGAAAGCCGACGGTTCTGAAACTGTCGGCGGATTTTCGATTTGGTCTGCCATTTAATAGTACTCAACATCCTCGGTAAGAGCATCGCTGTACTTATTCATATCGGCAAGAATTTTACCCGTACCCTCAGCAACACAGTCCAAAGGATACTGAGACACATAAACAGGCAGTCCTGTCTCTTGGGAGATGAGACGGTCTATGCCCTTTAAGAGCGCACCACCACCGCAAAGGGTTATGCCCTGGTCGATTATGTCAGCGGCAAGCTCAGGTGGAGTCAACTCCAATGTATACTTTACAGCGTCAATAATACGCTCCAACGGCTCAGCAAGAGACTCTCTCACCTCAGCAGATGTGATATTTATATTTTCAGGCAAGCCTGTTAGCAGGTTTCTACCCTTTATTTCCATAGCTCCGTCAGCTCCCACGTCAAAGGCAGAGCCGATTTCCAACTTAATTTCCTCAGCTGTACGCTCTCCAATAAGCAGGTTAAACTTATTTTTCAGATGTGCAATAATAGCTTCGTCCAGTTCTGTACCCGCACAGCGAATGCTTTTAGACGCAACAATACCGCCCATGGAGATAACCGCAGCCTCACTTGTACCACCGCCGATATCCAGAATCATACAGCCATTTGGCTCTGTAACAGGAAGTCCTGCGCCGATAGCCGCTGCCATAGGCTCTTCAACTATAATAACCTTTCTTGCACCGGCCTGCTCGGCAGCCTCTTTTACCGCACGTCTTTCCAAAGGCGTAACGCCTAAAGGTGTGCAGATAATAACTCGCGCCTTTGCAAAGAGGTGACCTCTCAGTGCCTTGCGGATGAACTCACCCAGCATGATGGTTGCCTTCTCAAAGTTTGCGATAACCCCATCTTTCATAGGGCAGACCGCAATTATAGAGCCGGGGGTACGTCCGATAACTTCTTTTGCGGCACGTCCCACGTACCTTGCGCTTGCAGTATGGGTATTCACCGCCACAACGGACGGTTCGCGGATGATGATTCCTCTTCCGCGCATGTAAACGATCGTATTTGCAGTACCGAGGTCGATACCAATGTCCTTATAAAACATAATGCTGTGCTCCTTAAAAACCAATACCTTGCGCCGCTTATATTTTTCTGTGCGACATATTACAGTGAGCAGAGCAAAAACAAAATGCAGCAGCATAACCTGCACAGCTCTGCGTAAAAATAACAACAGAATTATCATACCATAGCCACAAGGCTGTGGTATGATTTGCCGATATGCGCGTAATGAGCCAAAGGCGAACGAATACGCGAGGCAATTGAAATAAGTGTATAATAAATACTCTGCGTTTATTATACCATGAAATCAAAAAAGTGACAAACGTTTTTTTACAGTTTTTTAATTGTCAACGCATTTTCGGCTTTTTTATGAGATGAAAACTCCATTAATGCCGTATTTACAGCACTCTGCACAAAATCTCTCTTAACTCTTCACAAGAGCCGTTGCAATCTTAGGCGCTGCAAAAATCACAATGATAAGCAGGATGATGTGAGCTACAGTAAGATGTACATTCAGTCCGAAAGTGAAGTCAAGGATAATAAGATTCACCTTAAATGGTTCAAAGCCAAAACTTGGACCTAAAGACAGCCATGACAGTGCGTTCACCTTAGAACATAGTCCTGCGATAACGCTGCCTGCGCCTGCTGCAATAATAAAAAGCGCTATGTATACCAGAAATTTTTTGATGGTTGCCATTGTATGTGTTCTCCTTTGCTTTATTCTGAATCTCCGCTTGAACCGAAGCCGCCTTCACCACGCTGTGTTTCGTCAAGGGTGTCTGTCTCTGTCCACTCCTGGGATAATACAGGTACAGCCAATACCTGTGCTATGCGCATACCGGTTTTCACAGAAAAGGTTTCACAGCCATGATTAATAAGAGCCACCTTTATTTCGCCTCTGTAATCTGCATCAACAACTCCTACACTGTTCGCAAGAGTAACTCCTGTCTTTGACGCAATTCCCGAACGAGGAAATATCAGCAGTGCAATGTCGTTTCTTTCCGGAGCAATTGCAAGTCCGGTAGGTATCATACATATTTCACCCGGCTGTATGTGAATGGTCTCTTCATTAGCGGCGCATAGGTCATAGCCTGCACTCATGCTTGTTGCACGTACCGGCACCTTTGCGTTCGCCGAGAGCCGTTTAAATTTCATAATCATATGTTTTTCTCCTGAGGCTCTATTCCGCGGTATAAAAGCCCTCTTGTAAATTCATCGGGACGATAACCTGTACCCTTTCTGTAGGCACTCACTATACGCTTTACCTCCTCAGGGGATTCAGTTGTAAAGTCGATAAGGATATAATCACAGACTGAAAGTTCATCCATTCTGTCTGCCATCCATATGGGTACGGCATTTAAAATCACCATGTAGTCCTTTCCACATAGAACGGGAAATTTACGCTTTGTTCTGTCGATGAGACCGCCTGTACATTTTTTGCAGCCAATCTCGTTCTTTATAGGACAGCACCTTGTAAGCATAGCAGGAAGTCTGCCATAACCGTATATTACTGTTGGGACAGAAACGTTTACTCCGGCTGCCTGTCTAAGGGTAAGCTCAGGTGACAGAAGAATATCCTCTAAGCTCTCACTAGCGTAAAGCTCCGCTGAAAGGCTGTTCATAGTGTGTAAATCCATACCGCCGCAAAGACGATAACCCATTGCAGTTCCCATACGTATATGAGCAGGATTTTCACAAAGAAGCCTGTCCCAGCCTTTTTTCCTGAGGAGAAACAGTCTCTCTCTAAGCTTCTCTTCATCGGGTACAAATCTGGGTGCATCTATAATATAGTGAATGTCAGCATCAAGCTTTTCCGCAAGCTCCAATGGAACTATAACATCCTCATTCGCTTCTGTATCAAGTGAAAGGAGCTGTGCCGCTGTTCTCACTCGGAAACGAAGAGAAGCACTTCTCTTTTTCCGTTTCTTCCTTATACTTAAAGTTTCATCATTTATGGTATATACAGGCGTATTGCGTTCTATTCTGGCATAGTCAAGCTTTTCTGCAAGCTCACGTCTCACAGCATTGAGCACAGATGCCGAAAGGGTACTCACCCCGTCACATTCACAGTCAAATTCACGGAGATAGTAAACCGTATCCCCCAGCTTTGAAAACTGTCTCAGAAGATATTCTCTGTCTGCCGCTCTTTTTTCAGCAAGAACAGGCTTTTCGCTGATTACTGTAACACTGTTTCCGTCCTCGTCTTTGCCTATAACGGTAAGCGGCGCATTCGCTTTAAGGATGACATAAACATCAAGCGCAATGGGATGAGTCTGCTTATGGTAGAGCTGTCTCAGCTCGGGAAGCACATTCTTCGCTGCAGTAACATCGTCTTTCATGCGAGTGCCAAAGATATTTTCCCTTGTACCTGTGTAATAGCCGTCAGTAAAGCCGCTGCGTGAAAAGACCGCACGGAGTGTTTCCATGTCGGGAACTTCACCATCTCTTGCTTTTTTAAGAGCAGTAACCGCCGCCGCAACATACTCGGGGCGCTTCATTCTTCCCTCTATTTTCAAAGAGTGGATTCCATCCTCTACAAGGCTTTCCATATGTTCTGCAAGAGACAGATCTTTTAATGAAAGGCAGCTTGCATTTCTGTTTCCTGCCGCAGAAAATGGTAGTCTGCAAGCCTGAGCACATCTACCCCTATTTGCACTTCTGGAGCCTATAAGAGCCGACAAATAGCACTGTCCTGAAACGCTCATACACAATGCACCATGTACAAACTGCTCGATCTCTATGCCGCACTCCATAAGTGGTTTTATTTCCTCACGAGAAAGTTCTCTTGCTGCAACTACCCTGCAAAAGCCCTTCTCCTTTGCCCAAAGTACACCCTCGGGGGTGTGAATCGTCATCTGTGTTGAACCATGGAGAGGCATATTGGGTACGATACGGCGGATAATCTCCGCTACTCCCATATCCTGTACAATGCAGGCATCAATTCCCGCCTTAGCGGCTTCCGTTATGTATTCACAAAAGCCGACCGTTTCATCGTCAGTTATGACTGTATTTACCGCAAGATAGAGTTTCGCACCAAAGAGATGACAAAGCCTTGCCGCTTCGGTCATTTCAGTTATATTGAAGTTTGCAGCACTCTGTCTTGCAGAGTAGCTTTTGCCACCTATGTATACAGCATCTGCACCACATCTCAAAGCCGCTGTAAGAGCTTCAAAGCTTCCCGCCGGTGCCAGAATCTCAGGTGACTTCATTCTCAGACAATGCCTGCCTTGTTGTTGCTTACTTCTTTTTCTAGAGCAGAAAGACGCTCTCTGAGGAGCTGATTCTCTGCCATAACAGCGTCACGTTCAAGGCGTGTCTTTCCCGCCTCGTCAACATATACCTTTGACTGCTCACGAAGCTGGTCTAACTGCTGAGTAATAGCGTTTATATCATCCATCATGGCAATTGCTACAACCATTGCCGCTGTAAACTGAGTCGCACTGGTTGATGAAGAGGTAATATCCATGATTTTGGTTTCAAGACTTCTTGCCAGACCATTTACATAGGATGCAGGCTTTGAGGTCTGCAGGGTAAAATCCTTTCCGCAGACGTTGACTTTAACTTTATTTGTCATATTCAATGTTCCTTTCAGAATTGCGGCTCAGAAAAGACCGCTATTTACATTATAATATATTTTTGCGGAAATGAAAAGACCTTTTTCAAAATTTTCTGAACTTATTTGCAGGTTTTCTCTTCCTTTTCTGTAAGCTTTTCAAGAATCATCTTGTTTACCTTATTGATGTCTCCACAGCCCAGGGTAATTACCAAGTCGCCGGGTTGAACATGGGCGCAGACATAGTCGCAAACATCAGCAAAATTCTTGTACTTTCTCTCATCATTTGACTCGGGGTCAGTCTCATCCTGAGGAAACCATACACAGCCCTCAATCTTCTCTGCAAGCTCTCTTGTGAAAATCGGGATGGTGTTCTTCTCTCGGCCTCCCATGATGTCAGTGAGAACCGCATGAGTAGGAATGGAAAGAGACTCTGCAAACTCCTCTAAGTGCTCCGCTGTACGTGAATAGGTAAAGGGCTGGAATACTGCCCATACCTCACGGAAAGGCATGCCCATAGCTGCTTTAAGGGTTGCAGTAAGCTCTGTTGGATGGTGGGCATAGTCATCAACCAGTGTGACGCCGCAAGCTTCACCCTTCTTGTCAAAACGTCTACCCGCACCTCTAAACTCATTAAGCCCCTTTGCCGCAGATTCAAACTCAGCTCCGGCATAAAGAGCTGCCGCCATTGCCGCAAGGGCATTGAGAACGTTATGCTCGCCTGCAACGTGGAGTGTGATTTCACCAAGGAGTGCCCCCTTGTACATAACCTTAAAGCTTGTTTCCATGCCGGAAATGTGACGTATATCCGCCGCATAGTAGTCGTTATTTTCATCCAAACCATAGGTAATGAGTTCCTTGCCTGTAATGCCTTTCAGAGCCTTGCACGTATTCTCATCGTCACCGTTGTAGATAACAGCCTTGGTAGTGTTTTCACAGAATTTATGAAATGACTTTATGATATTTTCAACTGTGCCGAAGTAATCCAGATGGTCTGCGTCAATGTTGAGAATTACAGCAATATCAGGATATAGCTTTAAGAATGTATCCACGAACTCGCATGCTTCACAGGTCATAATATCGCTACTTCCACTTCTGCCACTTCCACCAATGCAAGGAAGCTTGCCGCCGATAAAGGCAGACAGATCAACTCCTGCTGTAAAGAGTGCCTGAGTTACCATGGATGTAGTGGTAGTCTTGCCATGAGTACCTGCAATGCAGATTGCATTGTCATACCAGCTTGTAACAATTCCCAGAAGGTCACTTCGTTCAAGCACCGGTACACCGCTTGCCTTTGCCGCAATAAGCTCAGGGTTATCAGCCATGATTGCCGCTGTGTGTACAATAAGATCTGCACCATCAATATTCTCTGCACGCTGTCCTAGCATTACGGGAATACCCATATTGCGCACAGCCTGGAGAGTGTCAGTCTCATTGTTATCGGAGCCAGTGAGGTAGTAGCCCTTGGCATGAAGGATTTGTGCCAGTGGATACATTCCTGAACCACCGATTCCTATGAAATGAATATGTTTTTTACCATCAAGAATACATTTATTCATAATGTTCACTCTTTCTTGTATTATTGAATTAATATTTCGAGTTTATACTGAAATTAACGGGTGAAGCCCTCAGCCATAAAAAAACAGACGGCATGGACGGCTTCTAATGAATATTCTGCCCGTTTTATATCCATACTATCCCTGCGGTTTGGATATATGAACCGCCTGAATACACAGGCAGAAGAGGAGATCGTCTTATGGAAATCACAGATATCAAAATCAGAAGACTCGTCACCGAAGGAAGGCTACGTGCTGTTGTATCCGTAACCATCGACAATATGCTTGCAGTTCACGACATCAAGATAGTTCAGGGCGATGAAAGGCTTTTCGTTGCCATGCCTAGCCGTAAAGATGAAAACGGCATATTCCGTGATATTGTGCATCCCATTTCCGGTGCTGCTCGTAAGATGCTGGAAAGCGAAATTCTAGACGCTTATCAGCGTCACCTTGCAGTAGCCGAAGCAGAGTCACAGAGCGAGACTCCTGCACAGGAATAATGTTCTGACCCTTTATTTATGAGACTGCTTTTTCGGCAGTCTCTTTTTATTTACCTTTTAAGATATAGGTCTTCAGAAGTGCTATCTGAGTTTTCGCATCATGGATTTCTCCGTCCATGACTTTTTTTACTGCTTCATCGAGGGAAATCTCCGTTACATCCAGGAACTCACCCTCGTCAAGATTCTGTTCTTCGGGTGCTGAGAGTTCCTCTGCCAGATACATATGGATTACCTCAGTATCATATGCAGGTGTTGGATAGAGTTTACCGAGATATGTGTACTTTCCACAGGTGCAGCCCGCTTCTTCACGCAGCTCACGGAGACCGCACTCAGATGGTTCCTCACCCGGTTCAAGCTTGCCAGCAGGAACCTCCAATGTAATTTCGTGCATGGGATAACGATACTGCTTCACCATGAGAACTGTACCCTTATCTGTCAGCGGTACAACACACACTCCGCCTGAATGGTGTACAACGTCTCTGCGAATCAAAGCACCGTTTTCAAGCTGAGCCGTATCCTTAGTAACGCGGAATATCTTTGCCTGGTATGCAAGCTCACTTGCTGTTGTTTTTTCGTCAAGATGCATTCTGACTTCCTCCAATCATTATAATTCAGAATACTATTCAAAGGAAACTTACCCACATCCCCTGCATATACTTTAATCAGAGGGAAACATGGGCTGTGAAGATTCCAGTGGATGTTATATCAATAAAACCATAAGACGGCGGTTGTCCATCTCTGGGTCTTGCCGCACTGCCGGGATTCATGATGTGTATTCCATCAGTATAGGCGCAGTGACGTACATGGGTGTGACCGTACAAAGCAATGTCGCAGCCATACTCTTTAGCGGTGGTAAGCAGTGTGCCCATGTCATATTTTACGGCATAGCGGTCACCATGAGCCGCAAAGATACGGTGTCCCGTAGCGATGTCGATTACCTTGAATACAGGCGCAGAGCTGCCCCAGTCGCAGTTGCCCTTTACGTAGTGAAACTTTGATGCAAGCCTCGGGAAGTTTTCAAGTAGAGCAAGATACTCCTCTTCACCATCTCCCAGATGTATAAAAGCGTCTGCATTGTGATTGTTCATTACAACAGTATGAAGTCTGCTGTATGAGCCATGTGTGTCGGACAAAACAATAATACGCATAAACCCACCCTTTCGTTAAAGTCAATTGATTACTGTCGTATTTTTTATTATAACATAAAATCTTTTTTTATACAACCGCTTTTTTGCGTGAAAGGAAAATTTTATGGAAAAATCCTCAATGAATCCCGAACAGCTCCAGAAGCTTCTGAATACCGTCAGTGAAAAACTCGGTTCTTCACCCGCAGAACTCCAGAGTGCGCTCCGCTCAGGTAGCATCGAAAAAGCTATGAAGAACATGAATGCCGGGGATAAAATGCGTCTTACCTCCATGCTCAAAGACAAAAAGTCTATGGAAAGGCTGATGCAAAGTCCCGAGGCAAAGGCACTCTATGAAAAGCTCACGGGGAATAAGCCCAGATAAGGGATGATTCTATGGATGATATGCTAGAAAAGCTACAGGCGGTGATGTCTGACCCCGAAAGCATGAGTCAGATAGAAAGCCTTGCCGCGATGCTGGGACAACAGAACGATAGTGAAAGCAATTCTCAGTCCTCAGAAAGCAGTGAAGCTTCCGATCCTGGTATTGACCTTGGAATGATAATGCAGCTTACCTCTCTCATGGGTAGCACAGGGCAGGACGAAGACGCCGCCCTGCTGCTCGCCCTTAAACCTCATCTGAAGGAGGCAAGGCAGAAAAAGGTTGACAAGGCGTTAAAGCTTCTGAAACTTCTGACGGTGTGGAAAACACTTAGAGATACAGGACTTTTAAAGGACTTCATGTAAAGGCGGCGAGAGTATGCCATATTATACAGAACACGACGGCAGCACTATGCGTCGTGATGCGGAGAAACGTGCAAGGCAAATGCGGCAGCGTATGCCCGGCGGAAACTACAACACAAGTGCTTACAGTAAACAAGAGGAACAGGCAGAAGAGACTGTGTATCCTCACAAGAGCAAAGAGGAAAAGAAGCAGCCTAAGTATCAGCAAAGAAGCGATTTTCCGCTGAACATTCCGGGAAATCTTGGAAACTTCGGAAGCTTTGACTCAGATACCATGCTTATCCTGGCAATACTTGTTATGGTTTACAAGGACGGAAGCAATAAAAAGCTTATGATGGCACTTGCATATCTACTGACGTGACGATTTAACAATAAGGAGTGAAATTGTGGAAAACTTAGGATTCTGGCTTATATGGGCAGTACTCGGATGCTGCATGATAATCTACTACATGAGATGCAAGCACAAAATCGCTGCATTTTTATGGGGAAGTCTTTCAGGCGTAGGGGTACTTACAGCCGCTCACTATCTGGGCAATGTTATCGGCTTTGCACCGGAGCTTAATCTTTTCAACATAATGCAGGCAGGAATTTTAGGCATACCCGGAGTTATAATGCTGGCGGTTTCTTCCATAATATGAACGTCTTAACTGCCCGTCAAGTTTCGACAAAAGACATTGACTTGACCCTCTATTCATGCTATAATTGTCAAAAGAGGAGGTGCATGCCGTGAGTGACATAGAAACGGCAATAAATCTTGCCCGTCTTGTGAAAGACCACGGCGGCACAGCTTATTATGTAGGAGGATGCGTTCGTGACAGGCTTATGGGGATTGATTCCAAAGACATTGATATTGAGGTTCACGGTATCACACCTGCCACTTTAGAAGCCGTTCTCGATACTATCGGAAAACGTATGGAGATAGGTGAAAGCTTCGGTATCTATGGCATAAAGGGCTGTAATCTTGACATTGCTATGCCAAGAAGCGAACGCCCCACGGGGAATAAGCATACCGACTTTGAAGTAACAGTAGACCCTTTTCTCGGCTGTGAAAAAGCGGCAATGAGGAGAGATTTCACGGTAAACGCCCTTATGGAGAACATTCTCACAGGGGATGTAACTGACAGCTTCGGCGGCATTTATGATCTGGAAAGGAAAATTCTTCGCCATGTAAGTGAAAAGACCTTTCCCGATGACCCACTGAGAGTTCTGAGATGCGCTCAATTTGCAGCCAGATTCGGTTTCGCTGTTTCAGAGGAAACCATCAACCTTTGCAGAAGTATTGACCTAAGTACACTCTCAAAGGAAAGAATAGAGGGCGAATTGAAAAAGGCTCTTTTAAAAGCAGAGAAACCCTCAGTCTTTTTTCAGGTGCTGAGAGCGATGGGACAGCTTTCTGTGTGGTTTCCTGAAATTGAAGCCCTTATCGGCATACCCCAACACCAACTCTACCATAAGGAAGGCGACGTGTGGAATCACACAATGATGGTACTTGACGAGGCGGCTAAACTACGCACGCATGCCTGTGACAAATATGCATTCATGCTCACGGCTCTTGTTCACGACTTTGGAAAGGCTGTCTCTACAACAGAGAAAAATGGCTTTCATCACGCCTATGGACATGAAACCCAGGGGCTTCCAATTATACGGGAATTCCTGCAACGTATTACCAATGAAAAGAAACTTATACGCTATGTGATGAATCTGTCGGAGCTTCACATGAAGCCCAACACCCTTGCAGGTGCAAACGCATCTCTCAAATCCACAAACAAGCTCTTTGACAGTGCGGCAAACCCGGACGACCTTATTCTCATAGCTCTTGCCGATGACAGAGGAAGAATAACAGATGTGCCCTCTAAATCAGCCGAAAACTTTTTATATGAGAGATTGTCCATGTACCATGAAATCATGGCGCAACCCTATGTGACAGGGAAAGACCTTATAAATGCAGGCTTTACCCCTGATGAAAACTTCACAGAGATTCTCGCCTATGCCCACAAGCTCCGACTTGCAGGGATTGACAAGGATTCAGCCATGAAACAGACTCTCTCCTACGTACGAAAACTTAATGCAAAAAAATAAATGCTGCCGTAAGTCTTACGGCAGCATTTTCCTATTCTTCTGCAATAAAGGTGATAGGGTCAACGTAGATGTCGTTTTTCAACACCTCAATATGCACATGAGAAGGCTGTTTACTTTCAATGTCCGCAGTATTGCCCACTGCACCGATCGTCTGTCCGCTCTCTACCGCTTCACCACTCTGTACCGACAGACTTGGACTCAATCCGCAGTAACGGCTTACAATTCCGTTTCCGTGATCAATAGTAACACAAATTCCCCAGAGTGCATCCTTGGTTACATCGGAAACTGTGCCGTTGTCCATTGCAGCTACAGGTGTGCCTTCTTCTGCACCGATATCCACGCCGTTGTGAGTCTGCCATGTACCTGTGGTTTCAGACTTCACAAGCTCTCCCGCACTGAACTCTTGAATTACCTCACCCTCAATGGGCATTACTACAACATGGTCAAGCGATGGCAACGGCATAGTTGCAGCTTCCGTTTCAGGCTCTTCTTCCGGTGCAGGTGCATCAGTGGGAGCTTCTGTAACAACCTCAGTCACTTCTTCCTCAAAAGTTTCAGGGCGAATACCTGCTGCGGCGTTGTAAGGTACGTTTTCGGTCACTGTGGTTGTAGAGTTGACATACGACTCTTTCTCTACTGTAAGGTCGTTTTGCAAAGACTCCAGACTATCAAGGGTATCTGCTGTTGTTGCCTGATATGCATATGCACAGGCTGCAACTATCATAGCAAGACTTATGAGCAGCGCTGTGTAAAAGCTCTTCGGGCGGGACTTCTTTTGCTGATTGGTTTCATTATTCAAATCAAACACCTCCAACTCTATTTTGAGCCGGAGGTGTAATTTTTATACAGCTATTCTAAAATTTTTCACGCAGGAGTGTTTCCAGTGCCTCCATGGAGAAAGATTCAGGCAGATTTTCGCCGTATCTCACATGCTCATAGCCTGTTGTAACCTGCTCTGCAAGATCCTTTCGGTTAAAGCTTTCGGGAAGTCTTTTCCGCACCTCTGAGGGTGACATTGCCTTATCAATCGGGGTACCACTTTCTCGAAGCTTTTCTAAAAATAGACTATACCCCAGACGATACTTTTCTATGCCATTTTCCATGCGTCTAAAACGACGATACTCACGACTGTAACGAAATGACTTTTTGTCACTTTCACAAGAAGTCTCTATTTCCTCGGCGTTAAAGCGTGTGTGGTAGTCAATATATCCGCCATTCGCCGTGAAGCTCTTCTTCTCGTAGCTTCTACCAAAAAGTCTGCTTATAAAGTCCCCTATA
Source organism: uncultured Ruminococcus sp. (assembly GCA_964594275.1). Taxonomy (GTDB): domain Bacteria; phylum Bacillota; class Clostridia; order Oscillospirales; family Ruminococcaceae; genus Ruminococcus_C. The sequence goes on from CAZQMA010000020.1 coordinate 21,236, forward strand.
ACGCCTATAAGTCTCTGCACTGCGGCTATAAGCCTTGTACGATACTTTATTAGGATGAAAACGACAATTACGGCAAGAATTACCATGAAGATGAGATCCACCCATTCATTACGTGAAACAGAGGTGCTTGTGAAAAACTCCGACTTTGAGTATGTAAGGTCTGCCGTTTCTCTCTTTTCGCCTAAAAAAAGACCAAGAAACCAATGAAGAAAGCCGCCTATCAGCTGAATCAGAGCCTTAACCACTGTCCAGAGGAGACCTCCGATATACTTTCTGAGCAGTATCAGAATGAGTATCACACCACCTACTGCACAAAGCAGCAGACGGTTATAGCAAAGCAGACCTTTCGGGAAAGGAGTGTCCTCATCGCCCTGACTTATAAGAGCAGTATCAATGCCGCAGAAGTTTCTCGCTACTGAAAAAACTGCGCTTATCACAAGGAAAACCACTGTCTGCCATAAGAATGAAGCATCAGGATTATCAATCCATATAAGAGCAGTTGTAAGAGCAAATACCACCGCTATACCTGTGTAGACGTAAGTATGGGTAAGAACATCGTATTCTACAAAGAAGAGCCTTGTTCCGGCCTGATATATCCCGAAAACTACAATCGACATAAGTGCAGACACAAATGTTACATCTATAGGCGACATTGAAAAGGCAATCACCGCCAGTAGTGCACCTGCTCCGAAAAAGCCTGCATTTACAAGTACAGGTTTTCTGCGGTAGTAACGCCTTACAAGAATTGCGTGCAGAAGGGCTATAAGACCCGTAACCACTGCAAAGCCCTCAGAGAGCCATACCTCGCCTGAAGTTCCACCTGAGTAGTGATATACAAGGGCGATTACAGGGTAAACAGCAAGAAGCAGTGAAATGTACGCCCCGAAATGAAGAAGCGTTCTTTGTATAGTCCGCATCAACAATCACTCCTTTCAGGTATGGGAATAACAGAATCTGCTATGTTTTCATAGTCCTTGCCACATCCCGAAACTATAACTGCGCCATCAGGATTCAGTCCCTTCCAATGGGAAACACAGTCGTCGGTGTAGGGCGTTATAAGCACAGTTGGCATATCGGGAAACGCAGAATTATATCCGTTTATAAACTGTCTCATGGGCATATAACTTTTGACTGACAGCTCTGCTAAAGCGTAGAGTGCACTCTCTATTCCTCCTTCGCCCTGAGTTTCAGGAAGGGCGAGAGGAATATTTTCAGGGGTAAAACCGTTGCTTGCAAGAACAAAGGAAAATCCATCAGCTACCGCTTCCTCTATACAGCTTACGCAAAGGCGAATTGTATGTTCTGCTAGTAACTCGTCGAACACGTAAGCCCCTACCCTTTCGGAATCGGTCTGAACGTTCAGCAAAACCAGAAGGCAGTGCCTTGCGGTGCGTTCCTCCTGTCTTACCATAAGTTCACCCAGGTGAGCTGACGCTTTCCAGTGGATAGACTTAATCGAGTCACCGAAGCGGTAGTCTCTCACGCCTGCGGTAAAAAACGGATCAGTGACAAGACTCTGTCTTACAAGCCGTTCTCCTGTCGCTCTTCTCATATGTAGTGGAATCACGTTTTCACACTTCGCAGGAATGGGCATAACGGTAAGGCTTCCCCCAATGCTTTCTGCCGAGATGGAAATTCTTATGCCGCCCAATAAATCCGCAGTCTGGACTCTTGCCGCTGTTACACGGTAAACACCACGTTTCAAGGCTTTTATCTTTCTTACACGTTTAACTCCGCTGTAGCTCTTCACCATGAAAAAACCTGTGATAAAACGGTCTCCGCCTGCAACAGTACTATCACCGTTCACCGGAGCAATATGCAAAGGAATAGTAAGCTCAGATTTCAACCATGGCACAGGCAGAAGCTTTTTGTTTTCTACTGTTTCCGAAAGGGTGGTTTCGTCACCCTCGTTTATAGTTTCGTCCTCAAACTTACAGCTGTAGCTGATATTTTTACTGCCAAAGCGGGAGTAGACCATCTGCTCAACTACTACAACCGCAGCTATGATTATAACAATGATCAGGAGTTCCATATCTGGTCCTTAGGTACCGGGATTTCTTCTATGATGGAATTTACAAACGAGCGTTTTTCAAGGAAACGATCACCGTAGGCTACACCTTTTAGTATAAGCCTGTGAGCGATAACGTCCGCAGCGACCGCCTTTACATCATCTGGCAGAACATACTCTCTGCCATTTATTGCGGCATAGCCTCTAGACGCATCTGCAAGAGCAATAAGACCTCTGGGGCTGAGTCCCGCCTTAACAGAGGAACTTTCTCTTGTTGCAGAAGCAATATCAAGAAGATAGTCCTTTACTGCATCGGAAATATGAATCGTCATAAGCTCTTTCCGTGCCCTTATGATTTCATCGCAAGTGGCTACGCTTTCAAGGGTCACTGTGCCTCCGAGTGCACGGCTGAGCATTTCTTTTTCTTCTAAGCGTTCAGGATAGCCTACCTTCAGACAGAAAAGAAAACGGTCAAGCTGTGCTTCGGGCAACGGAAACGTACCTTGAAGTTCAACGGGATTCTGGGTTGCAATAACTAGAAAGGTCTCAGGAAGCTTATAGGTAACGCCATCTGCTGTAACTTGTTTCTCCTCCATGCACTCAAGAAGTGCGGACTGAGTACGTGGTGCAGCACGGTTTATTTCATCGGCAAGGAGGATATTACCGAAAACTGCACCCTTTCTGAAAACAAAATCCTGTGCCTTACTATCGTAGACACTGACGCCTGTTATATCAGTGGGAAGCAGGTCGGGAGTAAACTGTACACGATGATATTCACCGCTTACCGACGCTGCAAGAGATTTTGCAAGAGTGGTTTTACCCGTGCCCGGAAGGTCATCGAGTAGAACATGCCCTCCTGCAATGACCGCAATTATTACCCGGTCGATTACATCGTCCTTGCCAACAATTCTAAGTCCTATATTCGATTTAAGTCTCCGTGATAATTCCTGTATTATCATAAATGTCCTCCATTCTGCGTTATACTCAAAAGTCAAAGGCTGACGCAAGCTATCTTACATCAGCCTTGTTCTGCTTTATTCTTATTATTTATACATCAGTCCAGCTTCTGAAATTCCTCGGGAATAGCTTCATCAATGATTTCCTTGATTCGCTCCATATTCCACTCAGCATAGTACGGGTCGGACATGGCATAGGGGAGACCATGAGCGGAGCAAAGCTCCTCAGTGTACTCACTATAAGGAATTATTCTCAGATTGCTGAGGTAGCCATCGTCAAACTGAGTGATAACAGGCATTACCTGTACATCTTCAACGGTAACATCACCCTCAGGTGAAACCACAATATTAAAGTCTGCAATTTCGCCTATAATGTTAATGTTGTAGGTTTGTGCGGAAATGAAATTTCCCAGGGAATAAAATACAAAGCCCTGTGAGCCGTCATCACGTGTAAGATACTCCATCGTCTGAGGAACGTGAGGATGTGCACCCAAAATAACGTCTGCGCCCCAATTAATCATATTCTGTGCCTGCTCCTTAACGCCATCTGTGACTATAAAGGAGTCCTCAACGCCCCAGTGAGCTGACACAACAACAACATCAGCCATTGCACTTGCCGCTTCAATCTGAGACTTTATCTTCTCCTCCTCAGATGTAAGGACAATCTGGATAGTGGAATTCTCGGGTACGGAATAGCCATTGATATTTTCGGTATAAGCAAGAAACGCAATTTTGATGCCGTTCACTTCCTTAACACGAATATTATTCATGTCCGCTTCGTCACGATAAACTCCATATGTAAGTAGGTCGGGATAAATTGTCTGCATATTGTCCCAGTAGGTAAGGCATGATTCAAGACCGTCTATACCCTTGTCAAGGAGATGATTGTTGCTCATTGAAACAACGTCAAATCCTACATCCATAAGAGCGTGTCCTACCTCAGCGGGTGAGTTAAAGTTATAATTGCTACCACTTATTGCAATGTCGGGGTTATCACAAATAACGGTTTCCTGGTTGATTATGCTTATATCGCCGGCTGAGATTATGTCTTTCACGCTGTCATAGCAGTAGCCAAAGTTATAGACTTCACCGTTTTCCGTATGTGTAGCCGCTGAATTGTAGACCGACTTCTGTACAAGATTGTCTCCTGCCGCAACGATGTGTACCTCGCCTCCGCTTTGCTGAACAGTGGCAATGGTAGCCTCTTCACGGGCAACGCTTCCATTCATGCCATCCTCGATGACCGTAGTTACAGCAGGGTCAGTTTGATTATTGGCTGCGATGATAGCGGAATCATTGCTATTATCAATAGAGCGGCAGCCTGCGGCTGAAAGAAGCATCATTGTGGAAACAGCTGCTGCAATTATTCTGTATCTGAGCATATTATGCCCTCCTTTTTTGGTTTATAAAAGTGATTCTGACAAATTCTAACCATAAATGTACTTATATGTATAGTATAGCATACTTCATTAAAAATTGCAACATTTTTCTGAATATATACAGATTTCGCCAGCTCCGTCTTTACTTGCCGAATATACATTGCAATTCTACATAAACTAACACCCGGATACAATTCAAAAGAACAGAAAGGCGGTACATCCAACATGAACGACTTTGCGAATGAATCTATCCATCCGGATTTACAGCAAAACATCAATCGTATCAAGGAAATATCCGATTACAGCTCTGATGTTATGATAAATGAATTCCTTTTAAGCGGTCTCCCAGCTGCGCTTCTGGTATGCGAGGGAATGGTTTCCACAAGCATGATTACCGAGCTGATTCTGGAACCTATCACTAAAGTCCGGCTGTCAGCTCCCACACCTGAACAGCTTGTTTTTCACCTACAAAATCGTCTCCTGCTCTCCCTTGACCGTGCAGAAACCAAAAACTACCACGACCTCTTCCGTTTCCTGAATTCGGGCTTTGCCGTCCTAATACTCCATGGACTTCCCTATGCACTTGTCTACGGCGTTCAGGGCTACGAAAAGCGCAGCGTTTCAGAGCCATCGGGCGAGAGTAATATTCTCGGTTCCCATGAAGGCTTTATTGAGGTCGTACGTATGAATATGTCACTCATACGTCGCCGTATTAAAACGCCCTTTCTCAAAATGGAGCTTATGCCCATTGGTGACAAGTCCCAAACGGACATCTGCCTCTGCTATATGTACGACCGTGTGCCTAAGTCTCTGGTTGACGATATAAAGACACGTATCAAAAGTTCCGAGCTTGAAAGCGTCCTTTCTACAGGCTACCTCCAGCCTTTCTTAGAAAACAGGCGTGGTTGTCTCTTTGATACAGTAGGTACAACTCAGAGGCCTGACGTACTCTGCGGCAAACTTTTGGAGGGAAGAGTGGGGATTCTAATAGACGGTGTACCCTACGCTATAACCGTGCCAAAGCTTCTATGTGAAAACTTCCAGACCATGGACGACTATAGCTTCCGTCCCTTTTATACCACCTGTATCAGATGGGTAAAATATCTTTCCTTTATCATTGCACTTCTTCTCCCCGCAATTTACGTTGCCGTGGCACTTCACCATCCCGAGCTTCTCAACAGAACACTTTTGCTGATTCTTGCCGAAGCTGAAGAGCAGGCCCCCCTCTCTCTTACCACGGAAGCTGTAGGTGTCCTACTCGTATATGAAATAATACGGGAAGCCGGACTGAGACTTCCTAAAGCTGTAGGCGGCTCTGTAAGCATTGTTGCAGGACTTATCATAGGCGATGCGGCTGTTTCATCCGGACTTATAAGTACTCCAATGCTTACTGTTACTGCTATTTCCGTCATAAGCGGATTTGTACTTCCCGACCTTAACCAGCCTATAACACTGCTTCGCCTTGGCTTTATTCTTGCAGGCGGTGCACTGGGACTTTTCGGAATAGGACTACTTGGCAGTGCCGTTATATTCAACATCTGCGCAGGGGAGAGTTTTAGCTATCCACTTTCTGCCCCTGTGTCCCCCTTCTATCCAAAGGCTATGCGTGATATTATCACAAGGGTAAACTTCCGTAAAATGCAGAGCGGACAGTTCACAGTGGAGGAATACCATGAATAGAATAACCTCAGGTCAGCTCACCTGTGCCCTGCTTCTGTCAAACACCTTTATGCTTATGTGCATATCCACGCCAATCGGTGCAGAGTCAATGTTGGGAGCAATTTTGTCTTTCGCTATACAGCTTATCATCTGCATACCTATGCTTATGCTAAGAAAATATGATTTTTCCTTAGGAAACTACTGTAGTGCCCACCACTACTTCCTGCCATGTCTCTATATCCTTTACTTTTACTTCCGTGGCGGCTACTCCTTTGTACTCATCTGGAAAGGTTCGGAGCAGCTTTCACTGCCTTTCTCATCCCCTCTGATAACAGCCATTCTTATAGGCACAGTTTGCCTTTATACAGCATCTTTGGGGCTTAAAGCCTTTGCACGGTCAGCAGGAGTTGTATTCGGATTTCTTATCATCGCAGTGGTAATACTTCTCATTGGTGCATGGCAGAGAATTAATGTCGAGAACATTCAACTTTCTGAAAAATGCACCGTGACAGACAGTACACTCAGATACCTTTCCATGGCTGATACTCTCCCTGTTTTCTTTGTTTTGCAGTGTTTCACCCAACAGTCGGAGATTCCACAAAACGCAGACTTTCTCACTAAGCTTAAATCAAACCTTAAAAATCTCCGTTTCATACCACTTAGTCTTATTCTCTGGGAGCTGGTGCTTTTCCTGTCTATAACCGTTCTCGGAAGTCTTGTGAATTCTTCGGGGTACCCGTTCTTTATGCTCACATCCGTTTCACAGCCCCTTGATACCCAACGTGCTGATGCCTTTTATCTGATACTCTTTGTATTTCTTTGTATTATAAGGCTTACACTTCTGACTGTACTGTCAGCTCATCTTTTGGGAATGATTTTCCCGAAACTTAAATTCAGGAACGTTATTTCACTGATATTTATGATAGCTGCTGCGATTGCATTCAAATCGTTCGACATGGGTGGAGACCTTTTCTGTATTGTATCTATTCTATTCTTCGGCGGTATCTTGCCACTCTATCTATTTCTCAGCACTCGTAAAAGCTCAAATGGAAAGGAGAATGCTTCATGAGAAAGAAAAGCCTTATAACCTTTTGTCTTCTCTTCGCATCTGCTCTTACCGGTTGTACAACAGAGACAACCGAGGTCAGGGAAAGAATGTATATCCAGTGTATGGTTTTTGAAGAAAACAGCGAAAAAACCGTTCTAACACTCTATCCTTTTGAGGGTGCGGGAGAACCTCTTTCAGGCTCAGGCAAAACCATCTATGAAGCCGTTGAGGATGCTGCAGTACGGGGTGGAAAAGACGTATTTCTGGGACATACGGAGCTTCTTTGCTTTAAAAGTCCCGGTTTTACCGAAAAGCTTCAGAGTTGTCTCACAGAGTACCGTCTCTCGCCCAGCTGTAAGATTCTCTATCTCCATGAAACGGATCTTCCGCCTGACACGGATACCACTCTCCTCACTGACAGTCTCACTCTTGAAATGGAAAAAAGCAGAATTCCAAAAACCGATTTGTTTACGGTATTATCAAATGAGGAGGAAAGTGTCATGCTTATCCCTGCACTTACAAAAAAAGGCTTTGCTATATGTGCTATAGGAGACAGCAGCGCAATACCGGTCACATGACACCTTTCGACAAGAAAATACTTTTTCTACATTTTATCTCCGTTGACGAAAAATAGGGGCTTTGGTATAATTAAGGTAACATCACACGAAGCTTGCACATCAAACGCAACGAAAATATGATGTGCAATTCCGTCAGGCACGCTTTGTGAGATGTTGCATTAAATACTAAAGGCGGTAACACGTAAAACCGTCAAATAAAGATCCGACCATAAAAAGAAATCTGTCGGAAAAGGAGACAAAAATGAAATATGCTTACAGAGTCATGATGACAGAACTTTGCGTCATTCCTCAATTTGTGAGCATACAAAAGGGTTGCACACAGGGCTTTTCTGAAGCACCTGAGCTTGTGGACGATATTTTGTATGACACAGTTGATGACGCAACAGAGTCCCTCAGCCGTTACCATTCTATTGCTACAGGCATCATAATGGATCGTTTCATGAAGAAAACAAGAGGCGTAAGGGAATTCTACATTGAGAAAATAAAGGTGGGGGAATACGACCGAAAGCTTGTAACCTATGGTGCAGTGCGCTACGCGGAATTTGAAGCTTTCAGCGAAGCCATACCACCCATATGTCCCCTTCCGCCTCGGCCAATCAAAAGACGCAGACGGCGAAAAAAATGCGCATAAACAAAAATACCCATGGAAAACGCTCCATGGGCATTTTTTAATTCAGAAAAATTTCCTTTGCAAGTGCAAGCAACTCTCTCACCCAGTAAGTAGGCACAAGTTCTTTTCGGGTTTCACAGCTCACAGAATAAGATTCTATCCCCAGCTTTTCTGCTATAAGACTTGCTCTGTACTGATGGAAGCCGTCGGTTATTATTACAATATCCTCTATCAATCCCTCTTCTGCTATTATCTCCTTTGCAAAGACTATATTTTCATGGGTGTTGACGGACTTTTCCTCAGCGTAGATTCTACCGGGGTCAATGCCTTTTTCCACAAGGTAGGTTTTCATAGCCTGTCCCTCGGAGATGTCCTCACCTATGCCCTGACCACCTGTTACAACACATACTGCATCGGGATTCTCCGTCATATAATCATAAGCGGTATTAAGCCGGCGTGTCAGCATGAGACTGGGTTTCGTACCCTTCACATGACACCCCAGTACTACTACTGTACAAGGCTTATCGGGAGTATTATTCATGGCACGGATCATATTTACCGTCAGAAATCCTCCGAAGAAAACTCCTGCCACTATTATAACACCTGCTATGCTGAGCAAAATCTTACCCGGAACATGAGACCAAACGTTTCCGATAAAGCCGGAAAACTTCTCCCACCATATCGTTATGCACAGAAAAAACACGCACACTAAAGCTCCTAAGAAGTTGCCCGCATTGGTAATACTGAGAAAAAAAGGGATTATAAACGCTACTAGCATGGCAAGCTCGATTATTACAAGTATATATCGTACAGCATTCATATTCTGCTCCTTAATTTCTATTCTGCATGGCAATAAATTCCTCTGCCATACGCTGTGCTTCATCGTAGGATGAAAGGTGATAACACCTTGCACGGAAGGACGCTGCACCATAGCAACCCGTCATATACCATGCGGCATGCTTTCTCGCATCCCTTATGGCAACCTCAGGCGACTTTCCAGAGTTGTGCTCAATAATTAAACGGATGTGATAAAGCATGGCTTCCATTTTATCCTCGACTGTCGGCGCAGTATAGAGGAGCTGACCCTTCATTTTAGAGTCAATCTCACGAAAAACAAAGGGATTTCCATAACTTCCTCTGCCTATCATTACAAGGTCACAGCCTGTGTCATTGTACATTCTCATGCAGGATTCATAGTCCGTAACATCTCCGTTTCCGATAACGGGAATGGAGACTGCTTCCTTTACTCTGCGGATAATATCCCAGTCGGCCTTTCCGCTGTACATCTGGGTTTTGGTTCTGCCGTGAACAGCAATTGCACATGCGCCTGCCTCTTCCTGGGCTTTTGCAAATTCTACAGCGTTTATACTGTTTTCATCCCAGCCTATGCGGAATTTAACCGTTACAGGAACGCTTGACGCTTTCACTGCGGCTTCCGTTACACTGGCAGCAAGTTCTATATCTCTCATAAGAGCCGCTCCCGCCCCCGTATGTACAACCTTTGGAACAGGACATCCCATATTTATGTCAATCCAGTCAGGCTCATAAGTCTGTACAATGTCAACAGCCCTCGCCATAAAATCAGGCTCGCTCCCGAAGAGTTGCAGTCCCATAGGACGTTCTTCTCTGAAGGTAGTGCAAAGCTGAGCAGTTTTCGGATCGCCGTAGCAGAGACCCTTTGCCGATACCATCTCACTGACAAGAGCCGCCGCACCGTGTTCCTTGCAAAGCAGTCGATAACTTCTGTCAGCAACGCCCGCCATAGGCGCAAGCATTGCTGTTCTCTCTATTTCGTGTCTGCCTATTTTCACTCTTTCCATCTGTGTACTCCTTTGAATTGCTGTGATTATTATACCATAGTTTCATGGAGAATACAAGACTTTTTACAGCTGAACGTGAATATATGCCTACGACAGGATTTCTGCCTGCTGTCAGACTGGCTCAAAAAATGTTAATTTTCATTCGGGTCTGCACTTTCACCCATGCGTATTGCCTTAAGTACGATTGCACATTCAAGACGCTTCTTCTCGATTTCACAGGAGAGACGGTGTGCCTTACGGGTATCCCCTGCGTACTGATAGTTATTTGCGTTACAGCCGCCACTACAATAGAACTTAGCCCAACAATCACGGCAGTCAGGTTTAGTGTAAATATGCATCTTGGCGAAGTCATTTTTCATCTCATAGTCGAAGGTACCCTCGTCGATGTTGCCCATCTTATACTTTTCCTCGCCTACAAACTGATGGCATGGATAGATGTCACCATCGGGTGTGATGGCTACATAGTCATTGCCACAACCACAGCCACGAAGACGCTTGATAGCACAAGGTCCTTGATCCAGGTCAAGCATGAAGTGGAAGAAGTTAAACTTCTTACCTGTCTTTTCATAGTCAAGAATCATCTGCATAAGACGCTCATACTCTCTGAATATAACAGGCAGATCCTTCTCAGTCAGTGCGTAAGGCTCACTTGAATCGGTTACAACAGGTTCAACAGAAATCTGGTCGAAACCTGCGTCAAGCAGACTAAAAACATCGTCTGCAAAGTCAAGGTTGTACTTTGTATATGTACCACGCACATAGTATTCGCCGTCACCGCGCTTCTCAACCAGGTCACGGTACTTAGGTATAATTCTGTCATAACAGCCGCTGCCGTCAACACGCTTTCTCATGCGGTCGTTGACTTCCTTTCTGCCGTCGATGGACAAAACAACATTTGACATTTCCTTATTGATGAAGTCGATAATTTCATCATTAAGAAGCATGCCGTTTGTGGTGATTGTGAAACGGAAGTGCTTATTGTATTCCTTTTCCTTGCTTCTTGCATATTCCACAATCTGCTTTACCACGCCTATATTCATAAGCGGCTCGCCGCCGAAAAAGTCAAGCTCAAGATTTTC
>CAZQMA010000021.1:0-32109 GCA_964594275.1 uncultured Ruminococcus sp.
TCTCACCGAAAGAGTCGCCGTCCATGCCTGAGAAGTATATTACATCCTGAGACAGGGGTTCAACTCCTCTTACCTTATGGAGATGCTCTACAAAGTGACGGATACCACCCTCATAGTACAGCTCCTCTGTAATGATAGCAGAAGAATTTCTCTTATCGGAGAAAATAATTTTGATTCCTGCATTGAGGAACGCCTGTTCACGGAGACGCTTCAGGAGCACTTCATAGTCATATACAGTGCTTTCAAAGATTTCAGGGTCAGCCTTGAACATAACGGATGTACCGTTTTCAGTAGTATCACCGATAATTTTCAGCTCTTCGGAGTAGTTTCCCCGTTCAAAACGCTGGAAGTGAACATTTCTTCCGTCCTTAACGGTCAGCTCCAGCCATTCGGAGAGGGCGTTTACGACAGACGCACCAACACCATGGAGACCGCCGGAAACCTTGTATCCGCCACCGCCGAACTTACCGCCTGCATGAAGCACGGTATATACAACAGTAGCCGCAGAAATACCCTCTGTAGGATGTATACCTACAGGAATACCTCGTCCGTTATCCGATACACGGATAACATCGTCCGGCAAAATCTCAACATTTATCTCGGTACAAAAGCCTGCCAATGCTTCGTCGATAGAGTTATCTACAATTTCGTAGACAAGGTGATGAAGACCCTTAGGACCTGTAGAGCCAATATACATGCCCGGTCGCTTTCTGACAGCTTCAAGTCCTTCGAGAACCTGTATCTGATTTTCGTCATAGCTCTCGCCGTGAAGCTTTTGCTCTTCTATCATGTTTTTTCCTCCCAACTTGTTTAGCTGATACAGAATACTGTTTTAACAGTATCAAACATCTTTTCCACACAGTTTTCAACAGTGTGTGGAAAACCGATTTTTTCATATATTTCCATAAAAACGGCTTTTACTATGATTTTATCCTGCCGTTTTTCAACACTATTTTACTGCCACGAGGCTCAGGTATCAACACCTCTTCATGACAGGTAGTTATAAAAACCTGCATATCCCTGATTATAGTGTAAACTACCTCCTGACGGCTACGGTCAAGTTCGCCCATTACATCATCCAAGAGTATTACCGGAGACTCACGCCTTGCACAGCCGTATAGCTGTGCCTGGGAAAGCTTCAATGCGAGTGCCAGACTCTTCTTCTGACCCTGAGAACCGAATTCCTTTGCATTTGCGCCATTTATGGTAAGTTCAAGATCGTCCCTGTGAACACCGCAGGTGGTAAATCCAAGCTCTGCATCCTGTTCACGGCTATCTTTTAGCTGATTATAATACAGCTCCTCAAGCTCTTCTGTAGGATTCACGGGAAGCTCGGGACGCTTGCCGAAGATACGGCTCTTATACGAGGCTGTAATTTCCTCTTGTCCGCCTGAAATTCTGCCGTATATTTCCTTGACCGACTCCTCAAGCCGTGCAGTGTAGGACTGCCGCCTGAGAGCGATATATGTTCCCACCGATGCAAGCTGTCTGTCCCATATGTCGAGGATTACATCCGTCTGTGACATTGGCAGGCGCTTTTTCAGAATGGCGTTTCGTTGGGCAAGTATCAGCTGATACCGCCTTACTGCTGAAACACCGCGCTTGTGAAGCTGAGAAAAGCAAAGGTCAAGAAAAGTTCTCCTCACCTCGGGACCGTCAAGTATAAGGTTAAGATCTTCCGGGCTGAATGAGATGCAGTGATAAACCTCAAAAAGACTGCCGGTCTGTGTTACAGGAACGCCATTTAAGGTGATTTTTTTGTCACGAATACCCTGTGACATATCACAGGTGAGAGTCAGAACTCTTCTCCCGTCATAGAAGTCAACCTCAATGTGCATATCCTTTCCGTCAAAACTGAGATAATCTCTCTCCTTTGAGCCACGAAAACTTCTACACCCCGTAAAAAGCCACAGTGCCTCCAGAACATTTGTCTTACCCTGAGCGTTTTTACCCGAAATTACGTTATATCCCTCATCGGGAACAATCTCTATTTCTTTAAGATTCTTAAATCCGTCTATCTGTATGCGGGTAATTCTCATGCCTGTGCAGCTTCTATAATAAGGGTTACGCCGTCAAGGTAAACCTTATCCCCGGGACGTATTTTCTTGCCGCGCATGGTGCAGACCTCTCCGTTTACGGAAACATCCCCGCACTGTACAGCCTCCTTAGCCTCGCCACCGGTTTCACATACTCCTGCAAATTTCAGGAGTGCATCAAGCTTTATAAATTCTGTTCTGATTGCTACATTCTGTTCCATATAAGCTACCTCTCTTTAATCTTTAATCTGGATAGGCATAAGCAGGAAGATGAAGCTATCCCCCTCCATGGGAACGATTTTTACAACACGCTTTCCGCCTGTCATCTGGATTTTTACAGCGTCACAATCAGTTGCACGAATTGCTTCAAGCATAAAACGGTTGTTAAGTCCGATTTTTACATCGGGACCGCTTGTTTTTACAGAGATAGTATCGTTTATTTCGCCGATACCTGTTTTACAGCGTACATTCAGGCTGTTTCCGCTGAATGTGCAGCGGATAGGAGCATTGAACTTGCTGTTTATGAGAAGGGAGCATCGCTCAAGACACTTTGTAAGTTCGTTTACATTCACAATAACCTCAGTCTCATAGGCGGGAGGAATACTGCTCTTGTAATTATGGAACTCACCCTCAAGAAGTCTTGAAAATACGATATACCCTTCAAACTCAAAGAGAATATGACTACGGCTTACTGAAACAATACACTGCTCCTCTGCCTCATCCTTCAGCATATTTGCAACCTCGATAACCGTTCTCTTAGGTACAACGAACTGCATATTTTCCCCGGCGTCACACTTTTCATTTCTGATAGCAAGACGGAAGCCGTCAATAGCAACTACGCTTAAATTGCCGTCGGAAACTTCAAAAAGCTCACCTGTTAAGACAGGCTTAGCTTCGTTGAGACAGGTCGCATAGCTTGTCTGGTTAATCATGGTTTTGAGAACGCTTTGGTCAAGATGCATGCCCTCGTCCATATTCATGTCGGGGAGTGCGGGGTATTCTTCAGCAGACATAGCTGAAATGTGGAACTCCGTTGCACCGCAGTACATGCTTATATATAAGTTATCATCAATTTCAAACTTAACGGTATCTCCTGACATTCTGCGTACAGACTCAGAAAGGAGACGTGCATTTAAAACAAACTCGCCGCTGTCATCTGTTTCAACATCCAGATTCTTCTGGATACCAAATTCAAGATCGTAGCCGGTAAGCTCCAAATTGTCCGGACTAAGGCGTACTTTGATTCCTTCAAGTGCGGCAATAGTGGAACGCTGTGCAATGCCTTTTGATACATGAACTACAGCGTCATAGAGTGACTGCTTATCGCAGGTAAATTTCATCATAGAATAGCTTCCTTTCATAAGGAGTTGAAGTGCGGACTGTTTTCCACAGTCTGCTTTTTAATGCTGCTGCTGTGCAGCAGCAAAAACAGTAATAAGAAAGAATAAAAGAACTAGTAGTAGTAGTAGAGACGTTGAAAGTGTTGGAATACAGCTTTTCCTACGTAGTTTCCATGGAAAGTTTTTCAATTTGAGTTTGTTGAAAAAAAGTTGGGATGTTAAATGCGATTTTTCAATTTGAAAAGTTGAGAAATTGTGGAGTTGAAGTTGATGGAATGTTGAAGAAATAGTGGAAAAAAGCTCCTGCCGACATTCCTGCCGGCAGGAAAAGTGGAAAGTATTTGTTTGTGCAAATGTTTAAACAGTATTATTTTGGCTGTCTGAATATGTCCGGAAAAGGCAATTTTGCAAGGCAGAATCTTGAAATTCGATTTTTAACTTCACTTTCAACACCTTGTTGAAAACCCTGTGGAAACAGGTTGATATCATGTGGAATACACCTTCAGCTTAGTTATTATCAGCTTGTTCAGAGTTAAACAGGCAATCATTTCTTTCCCTTGCTTTGGATAAAGAATGGTATAAGATAGATTCAAATTAAAATCTGCTCTTCTCTCTGATATTCTTAACTGTATCTGTAACAAGCTGACGGAGATTCTCATCTCTCTTCATACCTGTTTCAATGTTATGGATAGCGTAAACTACTGTTGAGTGGTCTCTGCCGCCAAACTCTGTACCAATGGACTGGAGCGGCATTTGTGTGATTTCACGTACCACGTACATAGCTACCTTACGAGCGGTGGAAATCTGGCTAGAACGCTTGCTGCTACGGATTTCATCGGGTGTTACGCCGTAAACGTCAGCAACTTCCATGATAATCTTCTCAACGGTAATCGGAATAGGCTGGTCGTCATTGAGGATGTCCTTAATAACGCTCTGTGCCATGGAAATTGAAGGCGGTGAGCCGGCAAGGTGCTTCAGTGCTTTCAGCTTCTTTACTGCACCCTCCAACTGACGGATATTGGACTTGAGACGGTTTGCTATAAATTCAGAAACGTCGTCCGGTATAACCAGGTCAAGCAGCTCTGCTTTGCGGCGGATGATTGCGATTCTGGTTTCAAAGTCAGGGATGGAGATGTCAGTAATCAGACCCCATTCAAAACGTGTACGGATTCTCTCCTCCAGTGTTTTCAGTTCCTTAGGCGGCTTGTCTGATGTAATTACAATCTGCTTTCCCTCAGCGTGAAGCTTGTTGAAGGTATGGAAGAACTCTTCCTGCATACGTTCCTTGTTGCTGAAAAACTGGATATCGTCGATGAGAAGCACATCGGCTGAGCGGTACTTTTCATGGAAGCTTGTCATGTTCTTTTCGTCCAGGCTGCGGATGAGGTCGTTGCCGAACTCTTCGCTTGTAACGTAGATGATATTGTAGTCGGGGTTATTCTGCTTTATCTCATGGGAAATTGCGTGCATAAGGTGGGTTTTTCCAAGTCCTGATGGACCGTAGATAAAGAGCGGATTATAGTTCTTGCCCGGGTCCTTTGCTACAGATGTACATGCAGCGTATGCAAACTCGTTAGATCTGCCTACGATAAATGTAGAGAATGTATACTCATAGTTTGCACCCTCCAGGGACTTTTCAAGAGCAGCATGGCGCTGGTCGATGTCGTCGGCACTTTTAGGTGAAGAGTCTGTCTGAGTAAAGTCATCCTCGTCAGCTACAACCTGAATGATAATTTCCACAGGAAAGCCCAGAATATTCTTGAAGGCTTCTTTGAGAAGCTCCTCGTAGTTCTGAAGAACAATGTTACGCTGAAAATCTGACTGTACCGTAAATGCAGCGATAGTACCGTTTAAGCTGAGAGGCTGAAGTGAGCTTATCCAGAGCTTTACTGCAACATCGGAGAGACCACCTTCTTTAAGGCAGTATTCCTTGACACCGGCAAAGACATCTTCAAATGAATTCATAGATATGTCTCCTTTGATTAAAGTTAAAAGTTGATAGTCATATTGTCGGGAGAGCACGCATCTGCTCTGCCTTTGACTATGTATTTGGTCAGAAAAAGCAGCATGTGGCTGTTGAAAAACAGGTGTAGCTGCTCTTATAATATAGTATATCATAGTTTTTGGTTAATTGCAAGAGCTTTTTTTATGTTTTTGTTGAAAAATACTCTGACTTTTTAAAGTTTTCAACCTCAGCAAAGGCAGACTGTGTTTCTACTTCAAATTAAACCTACGCAATATTTTTTTAAAATAATAAAAAAATAAAAAAAGCCCTTGACATCATGAAGGAAATGATGTATAATATTGTGGAAAAGGTCTTTTGTGCCGTAAGGTACAAAGCTTGCCTTACATCACAAATACCCAACCCTGAGAGGAGGAGAACAGAATGAAAAGAACTTATCAGCCTAAGAAGCTGCACAGAAAAAAGGAGCATGGCTTCATGAAGAGAATGAAAACCTCTAACGGAAGAAAGGTTTTAGCTCGTAGAAGAGCCAAGGGCAGAGCAAGACTTAGCCACTAACGAGTCAGACCACAATTATTTATTGTGGTCTTTTGTTTTAATTCCGTAAAAAACTTGCTTCCAGAAGGAACGGAGGTAATTATGCTGCAAAGCGCTGTGATTAAGAATAATAAGGATTTCCTTGCGCTTTATAACCGTGGAAAAATTGTTGTTTCACCACATGTTGTCATCTATGTCAGAAAGAACAGAACAGGTCTTAAAAGGCTAGGTATTACCGCCGGAAAAAAGGTTGGCGGTGCAGTTGAGAGAAACCGTGCAAAGCGTGTTATCCGTGCAGCATACCGCGAAGTGCTGCCTCTGCTTCCTGACGGTATTGATATGGTAATCGTGGCAAGAGCAGCTATCCTCAGTATAAGCTCAACTGAGCTTGCAGAGTTCCTCAAAGGTCAGGGTCTTCGCAGGATCAACCGCTGCCTCAATGTCAATACGGGAGGCCAAAAGTGAAATACCTGGTTATGCTGCTTATCCGCTTCTACCAGAAGTGTATTTCACCCCTGAAGCCGCCTTGCTGCCGCTTCTACCCATCATGCTCAAGCTATGCGCTTCTGTCGGTTAAAAGATTCGGTGCTATCAAAGGCACCTGTCTCGCAGTTAAACGGCTTCTCAGATGCCATCCGTGGAATATCGGTGGCGTCGATTATGTTCCTGATGAATTTCCGGGCTTTTTCAGAAAAAAGAGAATGAGCAAAAATTTCTGCTCCACGTCAATCTATCCTCGGAAAGGAAATCATATCCAATGAATTTTTTGTATGACCTCTTAGGCGTACCATTCGGGTACGTTATGCGCTTTATTTATAACTTAGTACAGAATTACGGTGTTGCTATTATCGTATTTACCGTTTTCTCAAAGGCGCTTCTGTTCCCAATCAACTATAAAACTCAGAAAAGCTCTGCTAAAATGCAGAGACTTAATCCGAAGCTTGCGGCTCTCCGTAAGAAGTACGAAAAGGAGCCTCAAAAGCTTCAGGAAGCTCAGATGGCACTCTACCAGGAAGAGGGTGTAAACCCCGGCGCATCTTGTCTTCCTATGTTTTTACAGTTTTTCCTGCTGTTCGGTATCTTAGCGGTTGTTTATAAGCCGCTGACTCATATCCTCGGATACAGCGGAGACGTTATCGACAATGTTATTACAATGATGGGTGATCAGTTCCCTGCTATTTCGGAAAAATTTAAGGCAGGCGATCTTCGTGAAGAGCTTTACATCATGAGAGCATTTAAGGAAAATCCCTCTGCTTTCAGCGATATTGCAGGCTTTAATGTTGCTGATGTAACAGAGTTCCTCGGCAACTACAAGCTCTTTGGTGTTGAACTTTCACAGACTCCTAATATAAAGGATTTAAGCAACTTCGGTCTTTGGTGTATACCCTTTATTTCAGGTATTTTCCAGCTTATCTCCACTATCTACTCACAGGCAATAAATAAGAAGAGAAACCCTGATGCACAACAGAATATGGGCTGTATGAATGTCATGCTCTACGGTATGCCGCTTTTCTCCATCTGGCTGGCATTTAGCGTACCCGCAGGTGTTGGCTTCTACTGGGCTTGTTCTTCCTTGGTATCTCTCCTGATTCAGATCGGTTTGAATATGTATTTTACACCTGAAAGAGTAGAGAAAATTTGCGAAAAAGACAATGAGAAAATGCGTAGAAAATATGGCCCTGCCGGTAAGAAAAGCTTCTCACAGAGAATGCTTGAAGCTCAGGGACAGGCTGCTCCTACAGTTTCCTCGAGAAATGTTGATACCGCAAATATGTCTAAGAAAGAAAAAAACGAATATGAGAGCCAGCGCATTAAAGAAGCAAGAAAGCGTATGGCTGAAAAATACGGTGATGACTACTCTGATGAAGATTAAGTCTCCCGAGACAGAAAGATGAAAGGGTGAACCTAAGAAAATGACTGAAATTTTTACCGTCAAGAAGATGGAACAGGCTAAGAAGCTTGCATCTGACAGCTTCGGCGTTTCCGCTGACCTTATCGTGTTCCGTGTACTTGAAGAAAAAAAAGGCTTATTCGGCAAAATGAAGGTTGAAGCTATTTACGAAGAGGCTGTTGCTCCCAAGACAGCGGCTCCCTCAAGACGTGCTGATGCAGCGCCATCTATTGTTGACATTCCCGACGTTTTTGAAAATGCTGAAACAAAGGCTGTAGAGAATATTCCTACTGAAGAAAAGTCTGCTGAGCATATAAAGGCTGCTCATTCCGATGAGGATGCGGACATCCTTACTGAAGAGATGGAAGCACAGGCTGAGGAGATTCCTGAGGCTGAGCTTACAGAAAACCTTATCGCTGCAAGAGATTACATCAAGGCTGTTTACGAAAAGATGGAGATTGAGGCTGATGTTACAATCTACAGAATCGAAAACGGCGTTCTCATGAATGTTACAAGCAACGTCAAGAGTGGTACAATCATTGGCAGACGAGGTGAAACTCTTGATTCTATCCAGTATCTTGCAAGCATCATTGCAAACCGTGGCAGAGAAGAGTACACAAGAATTATGCTTGACAGCAACGGTTATAGAGTAAAGCGTCGCAAGACCCTGGAGCAGCTTGCTGAAAAGATTGCCAAAAATGTTCTCAGAAGCGGACGTTCCACTACACTTGAGCCTATGAATCCTTATGAGAGAAGAATCATTCATTCAAAGATTGCCGAAATCGAGGGTGTTGTATCCCATAGCGTTGGCGAGGATCCTTATCGTAAGGTGGTAGTAGCAGTTCCCGGTGGCGGCAGAGGCGGCTACAACCGTGGCAGGAACGGTCACAGAAATGACCGTGGAAACAGACGTCCTTACCGTGAAAAGCGTCCCGAGGACTTTAAGCCCTCTAACCTTGATAACATGAAAACAAGCTTTGAAAAGGACTACAAAAAGCCTAAGCCTGAGGATGAAATGAACCTTACTACAGGTCTTTATGGTAAAATTGAATTGTAATTAAAGAAACCCGGCATATTATATGCCGGGTTTTTACTTTTTTAATTGACCCGATAGCTGATCTCATTAAGATAATTACATATTAATATTCGTTAAGTGACTTTTTTCTGTGATAGCTCTATAGTTTTCGAGTAATACAAAAAAAATTCCTTTACTTAAAAAAATTTGTATTATTTTTAAGATTTCTTTAAGCAAAGAGAATTATACTTAAATCATACTAAAGTCACGTATCCAATATGAAAGGAGCAAATCTATTATGAAGAAATCATTCAAAAGAGCTGCTGCAGGCGTTATGAGTATTGCACTTCTCGGCTCAGCTTTAACCTCTTTTCCTGCTTCTGCTGTAACTAACCGGGGCGACGTAAACGATGATGGTAACGTAAGCATTGCTGATGTCGTTTCACTCCAGAAGCACATTTTGAACATTCAGAGACTTGACAGAAACGGACTCACAGCCGCTGATATGAACTCAGATGGCAGAGTAAACATTTTTGACTTGGCTCTTCTCAAAAACTTTATCGCTGAGCCTGTTGCCGACATTGTTAAGATTCATCTCAGCGACAGCGGTATTACCGTTGAGAATGATACCAAGGGTGTTGTTTCTGTAAATGGTAAGATTGCTACAATCTCTGCATCCGGCAACTACGTTGTTGATGGCTCTATTACAGAGGGTCAGCTTCTGGTAAATATCCCCGACGTTGCAGCAGATACAAACGCTGTAGTAGTGACATTGAACGATGTTACTATGACAAACAGCACTATGCCTTGTATCTACTCACAGAGCGCAGACAAGCTTAAACTGAATGTTTCAGGTACAAATACACTTACAGACAACGCAGTGGCAGCTTCCGCAACTCCCGGCTGTATCTATGCTCTTACCGACCTTACCGTTACAAAGAGCAGTACAGGTACATTGAATATCACATCCTCTATGAATAACGGTATCGACTGTAACGAAGATCTTAACCTTAACGGCGGTACAATTAATATTAACACAGACGTTGATGATTTGTCCGATGCAGATGCTATCAAGGCTCGTGAGACTGTTTCCGTTGACGGTGCAACAGTTATTGTTGACTCCTCCGCTGACGCTATCAAGTCAAGCAAGAGAAACGTTGAGATTGTTTCAGGTTCTGTTAAGGCTAAGGCAAGTAATGACGCTATCCAGGCTGCTACATCAATCGACATTTCAGGCGGCACAGTTGTTGCAGGCGGTGACAGAGGTTTCCGTCTTGACGATGCAGGTCTTTTGAATATCACAGGCGGTGACATCATTGCTACTGCTACTGATTATCAGCTGACAGACAGCGTTTCAAGCTCAGCAAGCATTGACATGAGCGGTTCTACTCAGAATGTAGTATTCCTTGACTACGCAGCAGAACAGGTCAAAAACCAGGCTGTAACTCTTAAGAACGGCGGCACAACCGTTTATGAGATGACAGCTAATAAGAAGTTCAGCTATGTAATCGTAAGTTCAGCTTCTCTCACAAATGGCACATACAATCTCTACACAGGCGGTGTACAGCAGGGTCATACAAATGGCACAGTAGCAGATTTTGCTGTAACAAACGGTGTAGAGTTCACAGCAATTGCAGCTCTGGACGGTGCAAGTGGCACTCCCGACACTTCTGATACAGTTGCAGCTTCCTTGGAATTCAGCGGCAGCTTAGTTACTGCTAAGAATGCGTCAGGTGCAGTTATTTCTAATCCTTCTAACCTTACAATCAGCGGAAGCACTGTAAATATCACAGTTCCTTCTGTTCTTTCTGTAAGCGGTCAGAGCACAAATGCTCAGATTATCGTTGACTGTGATAAGACGACATATGCAACAGGTGTTGTTGAGCTTGACCTTACAGGTGCAGACCTTTCAAATAGCACAGCTGCTCCTATTTATGTTAAGGCAATTGGCGATGAGTGTCAGATTGTTGCTAAGAGCGGCAGTACAAATACCATTTCTGACGGCTCATCTCACAGTGATACAAATACAGACGGCGAAGTAATCGCAGCTGCTATCTACGCTGAGGATGACCTGAAAATTAAGGGTAAGGGCAATCTCATCGTAAACGGTAACTCTGCTGATGGTATTGCAACCAAGAACGACCTGAAGATTTATAACGGCAATATCACTGTAACAGCAGCAGACGATGGTCTCCGTGGCGGTGATAGTGTTACACTCGGAAATGACACAGCCACAGACTTCAGTACCTTGAGTGTCAATGTAACAGCAAAGGGCGGTGACGGCATTAAGGCTAATGACACCGATACAACTTCAGGCAAGGGCTTTGTAACTGTAAACGGTGGTACTATTACCGTAAACGCAAACTCTGATGCTATCCATGGTGCGCAGGCTGTAAACATAAACGGCGGTACACTTAACATCACAACAACAGGCTCAACCACAAATACATCTGACATCTCTGCAAAGGGTATCAAGGCAGGTCGTACAGATGATACTACAGGTACAACTGTTACAGGTGTAATCGTAATCAACGGCGGCTATATCACTGCTGATACAACCGATGATGCAATTCACGCAAGCGGCAATATCAATATTAATGGCGGCACAATGGAAATCAACACAGGTGATGATGCTGTTCACTCTGATGCAGATGTTATTATCGGTGACAGCACAGCGGATGATTATAGCGATCTTACCATTATCGTATACTCAGGTTATGAGGGTATCGAGGGTATGAATGTTACAATGAATAGTGGTACTGTTATTGTAAACACAACAGATGACTGTTTCAACGCAGCAGGCGGCGCAGACAACTCAGGAAATTCAGGTCCTTGGGGCGGCGGTGGCTCATGGGGCGGCGGCTCATGGGGCGGTTCCTCATCAAGCAGTAGCAATAGTATAAATCTCAATGGTGGCTTTGCACTGGCAAATGCTTCTAATGGTGACCACGATGGCTTTGATTCCAACGGTAATCTCACAATAAGCGGTGGTATCCATGTCACAAATGGTCAGGATCCGTTTGACTGTGACGGTACACTTTCCTACACAGGCGGCGTATATGTTAAGAATACAGGCTCAAGCGGCATGGGCGGCATGGGCGGAGGCGGAATGATGGGCGGTAACAGCTCTATTACTGAATCCGTAAACGTATCCTGTTCTATAAACGCTAACACCAGAGTTACACTCTGTGACGGCAGCGGTAATGTTATCGTATCCTTTATCACTGACAAGAGCATTACAAGCTTGATTGCAGGCTGCACATCTTACAGTGGCGCTACTTTCTACACAGGCGGTACACTCAACGGCAGCACTTACTTCCAGCAGATTGACGATACACAGCTTGCTGCATACGGTGGTACACTCAGTGGTGGTACAGCAGTATCCGGCTCTTCTAGCAATACAAATCCATGGGGCTAAGCCTTAAATCATCTAAAATCCTCTATTAAATCTTTTTATAAATACTACTCCTACCTAAAAACAGCGCGGTTATTTTTGCCGCGCTGTTTGCTGTTATAAACCATAAAAAATGCGCCCATTAAGGGCGCAGCTTTTATTTTCCCACACAAAACCGTGTGAATACATCTTCAACTACTTTTTCTGATACGCGCTCGCCTGTCAAATTCAGAAGATATTCAGCAGCTTCATCAAGGAGTACTGTTATTACATCGGGGAGCATCCCTGAGTCAATTGCGTCGATGCCTTCTCTTACAGCTCTCAGTGCACCTTTAGCGCAGCTAATTTGTCTTTCGTTTGCAAGTATGCCCATTTCAGGGGTAACCTCGCCGTCATAAAACATTTCTTCCAGAGCCTTGCGCAGTTCTTCAACACCTGTTCCGTCCTTTGCGGACATGGGTATGAGTCGCTCAAAATAGTTTGAAATTTCAGCAGATATACTACTTTCACCACAGTCCATCTTATTTATGATACCAATGGATTTTTTGCCTTTTATATTATGGAGAAGTTCTCTGTCGTCCTCAGACAATTCCTTGCTTCCGTCAAATACTGCTAGTACAACGTCTGCTCTTTCCAGGCGATCTCTTGCGATATTAACGCCGATTTGTTCGATTAAATCCTCTGTTTCACGGAGTCCCGCTGTATCCCACAGCCTTAGGGTAACGTCTCCGATACGCACACGCTCTTCCAGTGCATCTCTGGTTGTACCTGCAATATCGGTTACAATACTCCGTTCACATCCGCTGAGAAGATTAAAGAGTGTACTCTTGCCTACATTTGGTCTGCCAATGATAACTGCGGAAACGCCGTCTTTCAGGATTCTGCCGTAGTCACCGGTATTTATGGTTTCAACAAGCTCACGCTCAATTGTTGAAAGAGAAGTTCTCAGTGCTTCAGGTTCAACTTCGGGAATATCGTCCTCCGGATAGTCAGCCCAGGCAGCCAGTGCGCCCAGTGTTTTGACTATGTGGTCGATGATACCTTTTATTCTGCGAAAAACCGCACCCTCATGAAGTGAACGGGCAAAAGAAAGTTCTCTTGCTGAATCTGCTGAGATAACGTCCATTACCGCTTCTGCCTGAGTGAGGGAGAGTTTGCCGTTTCGGAAAGCTCTCTTTGTGAATTCACCTGCCTCAGCGGGTACTGCACCTGCGTTGAGAGCGGCACGGAGTACTTCACGGGAAACGTAGATTCCGCCGTGACAGGATATTTCCGCTGTATCCTCGCCTGTGTAGCTGTGAGGTGCCCTGAAAACTGTTAAAACACAGTCATCAAGAACTTCATTTTCACGCAAAGCTTGACCAAAGGCGCAGGTGTAGCCCTTCATCTCCGAGGGAATTTTGCCTGAAACGCCTTTGAATATTTTATCTGCAACAGTGAGGGCATCTCTGCCTGATATACGGATAACTGCGATTCCACCCTCTGCATGGGGTGTTGAGATAGCTGCAATTGTTGACATAGTTTTCCTCAATCCTTTGACTTTCTGTTGAAAGCAACCGTAATGCCGATTACAATAAGTCCTACCACTGCAAAGCCTGCTGCCCTTGCAAGCAAGCCCTCAGCTGCACTTTCCATAATTCCTGTTACAGCAGGGTAAAGCACAGGGTCCTTTATTGCGAAAGATGAAATCATTCCTGATGAAAGGATGTATGCAGCGGGGAGAGTCATAAGTGCACCGCCTGCAAATATACCTGTACCTGCAAAGTAAAGCCGTCTCCAGCCGTTCTTTTGGTCAAGGAGTACAAGTATAGCCGCTAAAGCGATATTTACACCTGCAAGCACCCATACACCTATTCTTGCAAGTGTAAGGTAGGGTGCGATTTTGTTGAGATTGCCGCTTGAAACAAGCTTTGAAATGTAGAAAGCGTCAATTCGGTCATCGATCTTTTTTTCAGCCTTAGTGATGGTTTCCTGAAGCTTTTCCTCGAAAACCTCATCGGGAGTGTAGTAGATGGACTCAGCATATTCATTGAGAAAGTTGGTGATGCTCTCCTCAAGTGCTGCAAAGTCGTGAGCGAAAGCCAGAGATTTGTCGTTTTTGCCGATATAATCTGCAAAGGCTGCACTGTCACGCTTCATCTGCTTTTCAATCCACTCAGGTGTGATGACGCTCATGTAGGCTTCTGCGGGAATAAGGGTGAGGTTATATTCCTTAGTGAAGCTCTCATTCAGTGCCTCATAAGCCTTTTCGGGAAGCTCCTTTTCTTCGATGATTTCCTCGTAGAAGCCAAAGTCTCCTGCCATATTAATAGTTGCGGAGATACCAATATAGCCTGCTACGCTGAAACAAAGCAGTACAGTGAGCAGAATTCTGCTAATATAATATTTACTCATTACTCTGCACCCTCCTCATTGTAAAAAAGCATTTCTACAGGCTTGCATACTGCACCGACTCTTTTGTCGGATGAACCGAAAATCTGAAGTTCGCAAGTGTAGAGAGTGAGTTTTTCCTCTTCTGCGGGAAGAATGTACTTCTTGTCCTTGTAGTCAAATTCTATAAGTTCTGAAATCTCGTACGTAAATCTGCCATACTGTGTATAAAGCACCACTTTGTCGCCTACAGCTGCTTTTTCAAGG
The DNA here is from genome assembly GCA_964594275.1 of uncultured Ruminococcus sp. Classification (GTDB taxonomy): domain Bacteria; phylum Bacillota; class Clostridia; order Oscillospirales; family Ruminococcaceae; genus Ruminococcus_C. Next base: position 14,814 of record CAZQMA010000021.1, read on the forward strand.
TTGCGGAAGTAAGTGTTTACGTGGGCATCAATTACGGCGTTTCCGCCTGAACCGGGTGCCGCAGAGGAGGTTGTCTGTACTGCGCCAAGCTCTAAAAGCTCAGCATTACTGCCCCAGTATACAGGTACCTTTATATCTGCGGATTCAATCTCCAACACCGCAAACTGTTCACCGAATGTTGGGATTACAACCTCGCCAGCCTCAAAAGTAGCACCGCTGTATTCAGTGTCGATGTCGTTCTGTACGATTTCAAGTTGGCCTTTGTCACTGCCTAAATCGTCCATAAATGCAACGTTCAGCAGAGAGGCAAACTCCTCATAAGGCCGTATTATAGCCAGAAGAGCGATGCCTGCACAGAAAATAAAGATAAAAAGGGGAAGTATAAGCTGTGCCGCACGGCTCATTGAGGGTGCTATATATTCTTTCTTCTTGCTCATAATAGCTCCTTGTTTTTTATGTCAATCTTTTTTTGTTTTTCTTTTAAGTGTGAAAACAGTTCCCGTAAGCGCAAAAAATATCATGCCGCTTCCTATAAGAACGGGGGCAGTGTAGGACTTGCCTGTAGAATCAACAGTTACGCTCATGGATGAAACATTCAGTAGCTTGCCGTTTTCATCGGAAGCACTGATAATAAAGTTATCTTCTGAAATTTCGTCGATGGAGAAGCTTATGCCAAACTCCTCGCCTACTTGCATGAAGTTGGAAATCAGGGACGCCTTATCAGACGCACTTAGCTGCTTGAGAACGCTATTGCGCTCGGCATCAGTCATTGTATTGATGAAATCCTGCTTTTCCTTATCGGTCATACTGTTGAGATAGTTCTTTTTGTCATCGAGGGAAGCATCGATAAAGGTTTTATCTGAGGGACGTGCTGTTGTAGTGGTAGTGGTGGTTGTCTGGGATTTGTCAGCTTCAGGAGGAGCAGTAGTGATACTGCTTGCAGGCGGTGTTACGCCAAACTGATCGGCAATCTGCTGACCCGCTGATTCATCATACTGATAAATCATGGATATAGCTTTATCGCACTGTTCAGAAGTATAGTTTCCGCCTGAGTACATATTTACAGCCTCCTGTACCATCCAGTCAGGCCAACCTGCTGCATAAGCGGCTGCGATAACATCGCTTACTGTTGTTGCGGAAGCTATAGTACTGCACGGGATAACCATTACAGCAGAAGCGGCAAGAGCCGCCATTATCTTAGTGATTTTTCTCATGCGTTTTCCTTTCTCATGCTGCGCAGTGAAGCGCAAGGGTTAATGCTTATGGTTATATTATAATAGGTTTCACAGTAAATTGCAAGTCTTTCATAATTATTCCACAATCTCAAAATCAATATTACCGCTGTTAACATCGGTTTTAACACATTTTACCTTTACACTCATACCCAAGCGGTACTCCTTGTCGCCTGTCATATCCTTAAAAGCAATGCCCTCATCATTGTCCCAGTTGCCATCCTCGGGAAGCGTTCTTACATGAACCATACCCTCGACAGAATTTGGAAGCTGCACATAGAAGCCCGAGAAGCTGATTCCCGATACGATACCCTCAAGCTCCTCACCCAGGTGCTGCTGCATATATTCTGCTTTGTAGCAGTCCTCGCAGTCACGCTCAAGCATAGTAGCTCTCACTTCAGCCTCGCTGGACATCTTCGCTGCATCAACTGCAAAGCCCTTGTAACGGCGGTTGCCTCTTGCGCTGCCACTTTCGCAGAAATCGCTCATAATGCGGTGAATTGCAAGGTCTGGGTAACGTCTGATAGGTGAGGTAAAGTGGGTATAGTCTTTAAGCGCCAGTCCGAAGTGACCGATAGGTTCGGTGTCGTAGGCAGCCTTTGCCATAGAGCGTAGTACAATTGAGTTTAGCACAGGATACTCAGGTGTACCCTTAGATTTACGAAGAATTTCAGCCAGATGTACAGGTTTTATATCCGAGAAATCGGGCATTTCAATACCCAGGCGATTGAGCACGTTTTCAAGATTTTCGATTTTCTCAGAGCTTGGCTTTTCGTGGATGCGGTATACAAAGTTTGCAAGGTTGTGTTTTGTCGCAAACTTCGCCGCAGCCTCATTTGCAAGGAGCATCATCTCTTCAATGATACATTCACTCTTGCCACGCTCTCTTACCTTAACGTCAACGCATACGCCCTCTTCGTTCAGAATAAGTGCGCTTTCTGCGGTTTCAATTTCAGGCGCACCACGCTTTATACGCGCTCTCATACGCACATCGCAAAGCTCGTTCATTACAGGGAGCATGTCTATTACCTCAGCGTACTTTTCACGTATTTCTGCGGTTTCTTTACCTGCAAGGATAGTGTTTATCTCCTTGTATACGCCTTTAAGACGGGAACGGATAACGGTTTTCTTAAAATCAAAGTCTACAATCTCGCCCAGCTCGTCAAGTTCCATCAGTGCGGAAAATGCAAGTCTGTCTACCTGTGGATTCAGCGAACAGATACCGTTTGACAGTTCCTTTGGAAGCATAGGTATAACTCTGTCAGCGTAGTAAACACTGGTACCACGGCTGATTGCATCGTTATCGAGAGCAGTTTTCGGATGTACGTAGTGGGAAACGTCGGCAATATGCACTCCCAGACGGTAGCCTTTGGGGGTGCGTTCAATGGAAACAGCGTCATCTATATCTTTTGTATAGGCACTGTCAATGGTGAAGATAACTTTGTCTCTGAGATCAAGACGGTGGCTTGTCTCTTCTGCTGTGACAGATGCGTTCTGAAGCTTAGCGGCTTCAGCAAGAGTCTCCGCCGAGAATTCCTCGGTAACACCGTGGAGAGCAATCATAGCCTGTGCACAGGCAGATGCACGTTCAGATGTGCCGAAAGAGAAGATGACTTTTACTTTATGTTCAGCGTGTCGTCTGCCTCGGTAGCAGATTTCCGCAAGAACCTTGTCACCAAGGCGATATTCGGTGCTTTCACGATGATTTATACGGATTGGAGTACGTGCCATAGTATCGGGTAGGAGACAGAGAGAACCATACTCATCGGATATGATTTTACCTGTTATACGGCTGTCTGCTTCTTCGATTATGTCAACAACCTCGCCCTCGGGACGGTCACCTCTGGGCGGGATATTCTTATAGAGTACTCTGTCTCCCGGCAGTGCACCAAGGAGAAACTTGCCGGGAACGAAGATATCGTTTTCGGGGTCGTTGTCGGGACGGATAAAGCCGAAAGTGCCACTTAAACGTACAACCTCGGCAGTAGCAAAGCCGAAATCACGTGAAAAGCCATAGCCTTTTTTACGGCAGCATATCTCACCTGATTTTAGAAGTGCACGAAGAGCGGAGTTGAAAAGGGCGGGGTCGCCTTGATTTACCTTGCATTTTGCTTCGAGCATCTTTTTAGTAATACATTTGCCTTCAGTTTTTTCAAGGGCTTTAGTGATTTTTCGGGTGTAGGATTCCAGTGTTTCGCCTGAGTGTTTTTTTGTTTTCTTTGATTTTGTAACTATTGCTTTTTTACTCATTCTATAAGTCTCCTTTGCCAATAAATTCGCATGTTGTTTGGGTTTAGTTTATATATAAAGCCGGTGGGCTATACAATTATCATTTTGCAGAATACTAAATAGTATTCTGCAAAGCTCTAAAAAAAATTCCTGTGACGAAAGCATCACAGGAACCTATAAGCTTTTACTTTGTAATCAGCGGCATTACAATATCCATGAACAGTACCAGTACAAAGAACAGTACAGTCAGAATAGTTGTGAACTTCTTCAGTCTTGCTTCCTTGGTTCTGCCTCTGTTTTTATCATAAAAAGAATCATTGCTTGCGCCTGAAAGTGCGGATGTCGCATTCTGAGGCTTCTGCTCCTGCATCAGGCAAATGATTGTGATAATCAGGCATACCAGAAGGATAGCTGCGCCGATAACGATTTCTAATGCTGTCATTTTCGTCTCCTCCTCTTTCTTTGTTGTTTTGTGATTCAGGAAAGATACGCATCTTCCCCAATACTCCTCATTATTATATCATATCACAAAAATAATTGCAATACCTTTTTCAAAAAAAATCACTTTATTTCTGAATTCTCATGGAAATATCAAAACATTTTACAGAATGAGTCAGCGCACCCAGGGATATAATGTCAACTCCTGTTTCTGCAATCTCTCTGATATTTGCTTCGGTTACGTTGCCTGAGGCTTCAAGGAGTGCTCTGCCTGCTGTGATTTCAACAGCCTTCTTCATGTCCTCACAGCTCATATTGTCAAGCATGATAATTTCAGTTTTTACATTCAGGGCTTCTCTCAGCTCTTCAAGTGTACGTACCTCAACCTCAATCTTTACCATGTGACCTATCTTTTCACGGAGAGCTTTTACTGCACCTGTGATTGAACCATATGCGTCAATGTGATTGTCCTTGAGCATTGCGCCGTCGGAAAGGTTATAGCGGTGATTCTTGCCTCCGCCTACAGTTACTGCGTATTTCTGGAGCTGACGGAGTCCGGGCAGAGTCTTTCTGGTGTCAGTGATGCGGGCGTTTGTACCCTCAACAAGCTTTACACATCGGTTTGTTGCTGTAGCAATGCCACTCATGTGCTGTAAGATATTCAGTGCGGTACGTTCACCTTTTAACAGTGTGCGAGTGCAACCACTGATATTTGCGATAATATCGCCTTTCTTGACTTCACTGCCGTCGGGGATGAGTATTTCCATATCAAAGTCTCCGCCAACAATCTCAAAAACTCTCTTTGCTATTTCAATACCGCAGAGAATACCATCGTCCTTGGCAATGTAGTAAGCCTTTGATTTGTGGCTGTCATCCAGAAGATAGTCGCTTGCTACGTCAACGTAGTGGATATCCTCTTCCAGGGCGGTAGTTATGATTTTGTCAATGTAATAATTCTGAAGAAGCATGATTTCTGTCTCCTTTATTGTACGTGTTCTTTAAGTACCAGATAGCCTACGGTTGCAAGTGAACGGGCTTCTATGTAGTTACTGTCAATGATATAGCTGCCGTTTATAAGGGTGTCACGGATTTCACAGATTTGCTTAAAGCCTTCTGCTATTTTCTCCTCGTCGGGAATAACAAAGCAGCTTTCCTGCATTATGTGACGAATTTTGGTTCTGTAGCCGGAGGGAAGAGCGGCAGGATTTTCCTTTGCAGGGAATGAAGCCTCTTCCAGTTCACCCTTACACATTGCAAGTCTCTCAGCAATGGTATTTGCTGCCTGATGTGAAAATACAAGTGCTTCCAGGAGTGAGTTGCTGGCAAGACGATTGTTTCCATGAACGCCTGTATTTGAACATTCACCGCAGGCAAAGAGATTTTCTACGGTAGTTTCAGACTGCTTGTTTACTTGGATACCACCCATGAGATAGTGCTGACACGGGTAAATGGGGATAGGTTCCTTTGTAATGTCATAGCCCAGCTTCAGTACGCCCTCATAAATCATGGGGAATCTTCCCTTGATAAATTCGGAATCTTTGTGGGAAATATCAAGATAGAAGTCGCAGCTGCCTGTACGCTTGCTCTCTCTTATAATAGAATTGGAAACAACATCTCTCGGTGCAAGTTCCAGACGTTCATCGTAGAGATGCATGAAGCGTTCTTTGTTGCAATTGAGGAGATAAGCACCCTCACCGCGTACAGCCTCGGATACAAGGAGACATTCTCTTGTATGGTGATTATTGAAAGCTGTGGGGTGAAACTGGATGAGATGGAGATCCTTTATCTTCGCACCCAGAGAGTAAGCCATGGCAATACCGTCACCTGTTGCGATCTTACTGTTGGTGGTAAATTCGTATATTCTGCCGATACCGCCTGTACACAGGGTCATAAAACGGCAGTGAGCGGATGAGAGTTTATCGTCCTTTAAAAGCTGAACCGAGAAGCCTGTATTGGTCTTTTTAAGGTCAACCATCATGGTGTTTTCCATAATGGTAACATTGGGAAGTGTTTTTACCTTGCGGATAAGCGTATCCAGAATTGCTGCACCGGTGGTATCTTTATGGTGGAAGATGCGATGGCGGGAGTGTCCGCCCTCCAGTGTACGGTGAAGCTTGCCATCAGCAGTTCGGTCAAAATCTACGCCCAGTTTCAGGATAGCTTCGATTTCATATTTAGCGTTTTCTGTGAGCAGACGCACTGCTTCGGGGTCATTTTTATAGCCGCCTGCGATGAAGGTATCTTTAATATGCAGGTCGATGCAGTCGTCGGTTTCGTCACCCTCGGGCTGATATACACCTGCAATACCACCCTGTGCCAAGGCTGAGTTGCAGAGTGTGAGTTCCTGCTTGCAGATAACCAGAATTTTAGCGGTTTCAGGCAGGTTTATCGCATGATACAGACCTGCTGCACCTGCGCCGGCAATTATGACATCATAGGTATTCTCCATTTTTGAGAACATTCCTTTCAAATGACGCTCGCTGCGTCAGTTTTTTTGCATGCCATTATGGTATACTTATTTTATTATATCATATATTTTTGGGTTTGTCATTAGTTTTTGGAAAATAAATTTATTTCTTAAATTGCAATATAAAATGTCCACAAAAATCAAGTGTCTTTTAAATGTAATTATATATTGCAACTCAAGAAATCCGTCATTTGTGCCAAAACAGCTTGACAATTAGCTTGATTTATGGTACACTAAAATAAGAATGGGGTTTTGTACCATTATGTCCGCTTCGGAGACAGGTGGACATGGAAAAATGAAAGGAGTTAGTTTTATGAAAATGAAAAAGCTTACTGCGCTTGCGTCGGCTCTAGTGCTTGGTATTACAGGCATGACATCCGGTGTGGCAAGCGCAGGTGCAAGCGTTTCCGCTGAGGAAGCGAAGTATAATTATGGTGAAGCACTTCAGAAGTCACTCTTCTTCTATCAGGTTCAGCAGGCAGGCGAGCTGCCCGAATGGAATGAGGTATCCTGGAGAGACGATTCCATGCTTACAGACATTGTACCGGGAGGTTGGTTTGACGCAGGCGACCACTTCAAGTTTGCTCTGACAAACGCTTATGCAGCCTACAATTTGGCATGGGGTCTTATTGAGTACGAGGATGCTGTAAGGAGTGCAGGTCTTTACGACAGCTATCTCAGAAACGTTAAGTGGGGTCTTGACTACACCATGGGTTGTGACCTGGGTGATAAGATTATCGGTACAATCGGTCATCCTCAGATGGACCATGTATGGTGGGGCAGTGCTGAGCTTTATGAGCGCAAGATGGCTCTTCAGTACGGTGAAACAGAGCGTCCCTACGACACAATCGAAAATACATCCACTATGGCCGATATGGCAGCAGCTCTTGCTACAGGTTACATACTTTTCAAGGACGAGGACTCTGCAACAGCTGACCAGTATCTTGAACATGCAATAAGCCTTTTTGAGCGTGCTGATGCACTTAGAAGTAATGATGATCAGGGTGTACAGAAGTCTTATTATAACAACAAGCAGAGTGGCAGCGATTCTGACTTTGCTGACGAGCTTATGCTGGCTGCAAACTGGCTCTATCGTGCAACAGGCGATGAAGCGTATCTTAAAAAATGTGAAACTGATTATATCCCTCTTTTGGGACGTGAAAGCCAGTCAACTGAATTGAAGTATACTTGGGGCTATTGTTGGGATGACACTATGCAGGCGGCTATTCTTCTTTATGCACAGAATACAGGCGAGCAGCAGTGGATCAATCATGTAAAGAAACATCTGTCTTATTGGATGAATGAGGATTCTAAGTCATTTACTTATACACCTGACGGTCTTGCATGGTTAACGAACTGGGGTGCTAACAGACACTCTGCAAATACATGTTGGATTGCACTGCTTGCCGCAGATACCATTTTTGCAGATGATGCAGCTCTGGCTGAAAAGTATACCACATGGGCAACAGGTCAGCTTAACTATATGTTCGGTGACAATGACCTGGGTCTTTCTTATGTAATGGGTATGGGGGAAAAGAATCCTGTCAACATCCACCACAGAACTACTTCCGGTATCTACGATGACCATTGGAACGAGCTGGGTAAGCTCAACGAGGATGGTACACCTTACGAAGATCCGAAGTGGCAGACACAGTATGCACACGTATGCTACGGTGCACTTATCGGTGGCCCTGCAAGTGACGGCTCTTTTAAGGATGAAAACTCTGCTTATGAGTATACAGAAGTAGCTATCGACTATAACGCTGGCTTTACAGCTGCACTCTGTGCTATGATTGATGAGTACGGCGGCGAAAAGCTTGCTGACTTCCCACCACAGGAAACACCTAAGTGGGATGAGTTTCTGATGAAAGCTTCCTTTAACCAGAATTCCGACAGCTACACAGAGCTGAAGGTTTACGCTATGAACCACTCTGCATGGCCTGCAAGAACAATCAAGGATCTGTCCTACAACTACTATTTCGATATTACCGAAATTGTAGATAAGGGTTTTTCAATTGCAGACGTTCAGGTTAAGATTAACAACGACCAGCACTCAGGCGACGAAGGCAAGTGTACAATTTCTGATCCTATACAGTATGACGGCAACATTTACTATGTAAAGATTACATTTGGTGATGGTAGAGTTGTAATGCCTACAGGACAGTCTGAGCATCGCAGTGAGCTTCAGTTCAGAATAAGTATTCCCGACAGTCTCAAGGATGCAGATGGCAACAAGGTTATATGGGACGCTACAAACGACTACTCTGCACAAGGTCTTGTACAGGGTGGTGAGGATTCCATGATTGAGACTCCTTATATTACAATGTACGATGGTGATGTTCTCATCTGGGGTACAGAGCCTGATGGTACAACTCCCGATGATATCCCTGTTGTGACTACAACAACACCTGCTGAGACAACAACTACAACAACTGCCACTGAAACAACTACTACAACTAACATTATTGTAACCGACATAACTACCTTTACATCTGTAACCACTACCGTCAGTAGTGATAATACTACTACTTCTACTACTACCGTTAATTCTGATAACGGTGAAAAGGAAACAACCACGACAGTAACAATTCCCGGTGATGTTTACTATGGTGACGTAAATCTGGACGGCAGCCGTTCAATGACTGATATTGTATATTTGAACAAGGGCCTTTCCAAGATTATTTCACTGAATGAACAGCAGCTTAAAAATGCTGACTGCTATAAAGACTCTAACATCTCCGCAGCAGATTCTGACGCACTTCTCAAGTATCTCATTGAAAAGCTAGACAGTCTGCCGCTGATCGCAAGCTAAAGTTTAAGGGCGACCTTTGTGGTCGCCCTTTTATTAATTAATTAAACTATAGATTTCATTGCTTCGCTGTCCTGTTTCAAGGGCAGCTTTTTTACAGGCATCACGCTTCTTCATGCCATCTTCTGAGTATCTTTTGGCAAGATTTACAGCGTCCTCAAGAGTGGGTGTGTTAGGCTCAGCCTCTTCTGTTTGCGTTCCGGCAATTACAAGCACATACTCGCCTCTGGGTTCACGGCTTTCATAGATTTTCAGAGCCTCTCCTATGGTGATTCTCTGAACCTCCTCATGGATTTTTGTAAGCTCTCTGCAAAGGGAGATGCTTCGCTCTTCCCCTAAAACCTCTGCTAAATCTGTGAGAGTTCTTATAAGCTTATGGGGTGCTTCGTAGAGGATAATGGTGCGGGTTTCATTCTTTATACGTTTAAGACGTTCTGCACGTTCCTTTTTAGGCACAGGTAAAAAGGCTTCAAAGACAAATTGACCGGTTGGCTGACCTGCTACCGCTATTGCCGTTACAACAGCACTGGGACCCGGTACAACTGTAACAGGAATACCCATCTCGTAGCAGAGCTTTATAAGCGGCTCTCCCGGGTCAGAGATACAGGGCATACCTGCGTCGGTAACTATACCACAGCTTTCACCTGCCTGTAAACGGGCTGCAATTCGTTGTGCACCTGCCACGCCGCTGTGTTCGTGGAAGCTTACAGTGGGAGTGTCTATCTCAAAGTGATTGAGAAGCTTTCGTGTGACGCGTGTATCCTCGGCGGCAATGAAATCCACCTCACGAAGCATACGAAGCTGTCTCAGGGTTATATCTTCAAGGTTGCCTATGGGTGTGCCGATAATATAAAGAGTGCCGCTCATTCCTATTCATCGTCCTCTCTGCTGAATGGCTCGTAGAGTTTACGTATTTCGTCGTTATCCTTGATATAGAGTTGGGGTTCAACTCTGAGAAATGGCTTGCTTCCCTTTTTACCCTCTAAGAGAAAGAGCCAGGGGGCACTTTCCGGGTCTTTTGATACGAAACGCAGTCTCTTAGGCTCAATACCGCAGGAGCGCATTGCGTCTATACAGTCAGCAAGACGCTCAGGTCGATTGCATATACACAGCCTGCCGCCGAATTTCAAAAGCTTTGCTCCTGCCATGCACACATCGTAGATATTGCACAGTACCTCATGGCGGGCAATCTTTTGGGCGGTAAGTGCAGACTCTATCCCTGCGCTCGCTGCCTTATAGGGCGGATTGCAGGTTACAAGGTCGCATCTGTCTATGGGGGCACCTTGCCACAAAAGCTTTAAATCAGCGTGTACGGGAATAACGGACTCCTCAGAGAGACCGCTCTTTTCTATGCTCATTTTAAACTGCTTTATGCCTTGTTCCTGGATTTCAACGCCCCAGATTTTCTTAGGTTGATTTTCTCTCTGCATAATAAGCGGGATAATGCCGCAGCCGGTGCCAAGATCGGTCACCAGGTCTTTCTTGCGCCATCCTGCAAAATTTGCCAGGAGAAAAGCGTCTGTTCCGAATCGATGCTCAATGCTTGAATATACATAGATTCCGCCTGTCAGCGGTTCGCAGTGAAGTTCCATATTTTTTCCTCTTTTGTCTTTGTGTGATTTAAGGGCTTTATAAAAATGTTACACTATCAATTACGAAGCATAGCTTCGCTTTTATGCTTACTGAATCCTATTAATAATGTCTGATACTTTTGTCACGGATACAGTTGCTATGGCGCAAATCTGTTTCCAGTCCTCAGAGGACGTTGCAGGGTCGTAGACACCTGCTGTAAAAAAGCCTGCCTTACTTGCAGTCTGGATGCTGTGAAGGGCATCCTCAGCTACAATTATCTGTCGTTTACCAAGTTCCAGTTTTTTAGCACATTCATAGTAAATCTTCGGTTTTCTTTTGGAAAGCCCCGTTTCAGCTTCGGTTACAAGAAACTGGAGCCTTGAGAGCACACCCAGTCTTTCAAGGGCGTCTTTTGCAAGCTCGGGGTAGGTTGCTGTGGCTACGCCATATTTTATTCCCATGTGGTCAAGCCCGTCAAGAAGTTCAATCGCCCCCTCTTTCAGGGGAATGTTTTCTCTATATTCCAGAGCTGCCATAGTTTCAATCTTATCCGCAATCTCCTTTGGCGTAAGACTGAGACCAAATTCTTCTTTGAAATACAAGGAAAACTCTTTAATAGACATCTTCTTTACCCTCTCGGAAACTGACGGGTCGTAGGGTGCACCGAATTCTTCTAAAATTTTTCGGTCAATGTCTGCCCAGATATTCATGGAATCGAGGAGCGTTCCGTCAAGGTCGAGAATCGCTCCCCTCAGTGTATTCATTTCCATATGCTGTTATTTACATCTCCTGAAAACGCTTGATTCCGTTTACATCGCCTGTGAAGATGGTCTTGGGTCTTGCCCATACTCTGCCATCATGGATGTTTCTGTAAACAACCAGTTCTTCGTTGGTTTCGGTATGAAGTGCAAGAGCGATTACTTCATATTCGCCGCCTTTGTAGTGACGGTACTTCTTGCCAACCTCTGCTACGGTTTCACGTACAGATTCGATAGCTTCACGCTCAGGCTCTGCTGCATTGTTTACAATATCGTCCTCAACCAGAATCATGCTGGAGAAAGGTGGCATTTCAATTATAGCATTACCGTTTTCCATTCGGGCAGGTGTGCCTGATAAAACATCAACCAGACTGCCGCAGTTGGGACGGAAGTTCAGCCAGTATGAGTTGTCATCCAGGTTCAGGGCAACATATACATTTCTGCCGTCAAGCTCACGGCGGAAAATAAGCTGTCTGTTCTGTACAATGACCGTTTCAAAGCTGCCTGTTCGGAGTGCCGGGTACGCTTTGTAAATTCGTCCGAGTTTTACAATGTGACGGTAGAGGTCTCTGTCACCGTTTTCTTCAAGGTATGAAAGGTCAAGGCAGGGTCTCAGACCGTCATCGGAGTTGTTTTCGTGTCTGCCTTCAACGCCGTATTCACTTCCGTAGTAAACAGAGGGAATACCCGGCATACCGTACATCAGGGTATAGCACAGCTTTCTGTAGCGGTCGTCGGAGAGCTTGCTTGTCAGTCTGTCAACATCGTGGTTGTCAACAAAGCTGTAAAGCTGGAGATTTTTATAGATACCTCCATTGCCGAACTGGCGGTTGATGGAGTAGTTGATTTCCCAGTAGTTCTTGTCGTTGTGGGATGAGTAGATGCCCTTGTGGCACTCGTAGTTGGTAACGCTGTCCAACATTTCAGGATTTGCCCAGCGATTGTAGTCGCCGTGGATGATTTCACCCATCAGCCAAAACTCGGGATTACGGCTCTTTGTAAAGTTGCGAATCTGCTTGAAGAAGCCGAAGTCCACGCAGTCAGCAGCGTCAAAACGGATACCGTCAATTTTGAACTCATCCATCCAGTATTCTACAGCGTCCAGCAGGTGATTGCATACATCTTGGTTGTGGAGGTTGAGCTTTACAAGGTTGTAGAAGCCATTCCAGCCCTCATACCAGAATGGATCACCGCAGGGGCTGCTTCCTCCGAAATTAAGGCCTGCAAACCAACTGCAATAAGGTGAAGCCTGTCCTTTTTCCTGTACGTCCTTGAACGCCCAGAAATTGCGTCCAACGTGATTGAATACGCCGTCCAGGATTACACGAATACCGTTTTGGTGAAGCTCATCGCAAAGCTCTTTGAAAAGCTGGTTTGTACCCAGTCTACGGTCAATCTGCATATAGTCGGTGGTATCGTAGCCGTGTTCGGCAGACTCGAATACAGGTCCGAAGTAAACTGCGTCAACCTGCATCTCTCGCAGGTGGGGAATCCACTCACGAACTTTTTCAAGACGGTTTACAATATCACCGCCGTCGTTTACCTTGGGTGCACCGCAGAAGCCAAGGGGATAGATATGATACATTATTGCGTTATTATACCAGTACATTGCAAAAACCTCCGAGTTTTGTCAATTGTTAATTCTAAAATGCCTCTGGCATTTTACTTGTCGCTGCCCTCAATGAAGTAAGCAGCTTCCATATCGGCTACATTTACCGCCAGTGCAAGTGGAAACTTTTCAAGAGCCTGTCCGACTAGCCCTTTGTCCTCGTTACCTGAGAATCCCATATGATAGCGTATCGCAAAAGCCTCCTCACGACTGAGGCGCATAAAGCCTGATATGATGTATACCGATTTTTCACCGTGGCCATAGGGAAGTGCGTCCTTGATGGTGTAGTAAGGTACCTTTTCCCACTGTCCTTGAGCGTTTTTGGCGTTGCGGTAATCTACAGCGTAGAAGTTTACCTTGCATAAATCATGGAGCAGAGCTACAATGGCGATACTCTCCTCAGAATAGTCCATGCCGTAAAGCTCCTTTACTCTGGGACGGGCAAGATAGTCCTTCATACACTCATAGACATTCAGGCTGTGCTCTAAAAGTCCTCCCTCATATGAGCCGTGAAAACGGGTGCTTGATGGTGCTGTAAAAAAGTCACTGTTTTCCGAGCAAAGCCAGGCAAGAAGCTTGTCTGCCCCTGGACGCTTGATGTTTTCTTCGTATATTTTTATAAAGTCATCCCTTTTTGACACGGTATCGCCGCCTTTCATTTAATGTTTATCATTTCTATTATAGCATCTAATTATGAAGTTTTCAACTTTTATGCACCGAAGATGCCCGAATAATAAAAAACTGCCGCGAAAAGCGGCAGCCTGTGTGATTTTTTACCTGAAAACGGGTCAAGTTGTAGACGGCTCGGAAACATTTGTTGTACCGTCTGGGATAATATCGTCTGCTATGTCGCTTACGTCTGTTACAACGTCCTCCGCAAGGTCACCTGCGTCGGTGAGAATATCCTCTACGGCGTTTTCACGGGTTTCAGTTTGAGCGGAAATATCTGTTGTAGTTTCAGTTACCGCAGTGCTTTCTCTGTGAGTATCTTCTGTGGTTTCTGTCATAGTATCGGAATTGCCGCTGCATGCACTACAGCCTGTAAGAGCGCAGGCACTTACCAGTACCGCTGCCATAATAGGAATCAGTTTTTTCATGTGATTCACCTCACACTACCTTTCAGAATTTTGCATTGCTGCAATGTGTTTGTAGTGTGCGTTTTTAATGTGATTTTATTCCCGTTTTTCAACTTTTCCTCATGGTAAAATCTGCGGAAATTGCGTATTTTTTCTATTTCATATTCCGACTTTTCCCCATTACTCAACAGACTTTTCAACCCACTTTTCAACAATGGGTTGAAAACGAGTTACAAAACAATTACAAAAGTTACAAAATAGAATTCTAAAATCAAGTGATGTTGAAAAGATTGTTTCCATTTTTTAATAAATAGTGGAATTACTGCGTAATACTGGGCTTTTTATTTTCAACAACTTGTTGAAAAGTGGGTTGAAAAGTTGGTTTTGGATGTGGAATCAGGTGGAAAAGAAATTAACCGCCTTGTCAGACGGTTAATTCGGAAAAGGATTTAATCAAAAATATCCTTAATCTTATCAAAGAAGCCTTTTATGCCTGAATTATTCTTGTCATCCAGAGATTCGTCAAAATCACGGAGAAGCTCCTTCTGTTTTTTGGAGAGCTTTTTGGGTACCTCTACGTTTACTGTTACATACTGGTCACCCCGTGCGTCACGGTTTATCATCTTGACACCCTTGCCACGGAGTCTAAACTTAGTGCCGCTCTGAGTGCCCTCGGAGATGGTATATGATACGTTGCCGTCGATTGTAGGTACAGTAATTTCTGCGCCCAGTACTGCCTGTGCGTAGGAAATAGGCATATTGCAGTATATGTCGCTGCCGTCACGGATAAAGAGCTTGTGGTCACGTACTCTGATTGTGAGGAAAGCATCACCTGCGGGGCCGCCGTTTAAACCTGCATCGCCCTTACCTGAGAGACGCATGGTTGTACCCTCGTCTACACCGGCGGGAATGTTTACTGCAACGCTAGTCTTTACACGGTTTCTGCCTGCGCCCTTACAGCCTGAGCATGGATTCTGAATAATTTGTCCCTTGCCTCCGCAGGCTGAACATGCAACAACTGTTTCCATAGTACCCAGGAATGACTGTCTGCGCTCAGTGCGCTGACCTGTACCGTTACAAGCGGAGCAGTTAACCTTTGTACTATTCTTATCTGCACCGGTTCCGCTGCACTGGAGACACTTTTCCAGGTGAGAAAATTCAACTGTCTTTTCAACACCTTTGCATGCTTCTAGGAAATCAAGAGTAATCTGAACTCTTGTATCGGCGCCGCGCTTGGGTGCATTGGGGTTCTGTCTTGTGCTTCTGCCGCCGCCACCGCCGAAGATTGAGTCAAAGATGTCGTTCATATCGCCGAAGCCGCCAAAGCCACCAAAGCCGCCGAAGCCACCGCTTCCGCCTGCACCTCCGCCGTAATTCGGGTCAACGCCTGCATGACCGAACTGGTCGTAGCGGGCTTTCTTCTCAGGGTCGGACAGTACGCCGAATGCTTCGTTTATCTCCTTGAACTTCTCCTCAGCCTCTGCATCGCCGGGATGAAGGTCGGGGTGATATTTACGTGCCATGGTTTTAAAGGCTTTCTTTATTTCATCATCGGAAGCACCTTTACTGAGTCCCAGGACTTCATAATAGTCTCTTTTCTCTGCCATTTCATTTACTCCTTATTATACAACAATACGGGACGAATCATTTTTATCCGTCCCGGCTTGTTTTTGAATGGACAATTTAGATATGCACTTCGTGCATAATTTAAAATAGCCCTATTTTTTTGTCAATTGATTTTAAACTTCCTTGAAGTCTGCGTCAACAACGCCGTCGTCAGCTGCTCCTGTGCCTGCGTTGCCGCCAAAGCCGCTCATGTCAGGACCTGCACCGCTCATGTCAGGACCACCCTGCTGCTGGTACATTTTGGAGGACATTGCATAGAGTGACTGCTGGAGAGCGTCAGTCTTTGCCTTGATATCCTCTATGCTGCCGCCACTAATTGCTGTGCGGAGGTCTGCCATCTTAGCTTCGATGTCACTCTTGTCAGCTACGTCAACCTTATCGCCCAACTCGGCAAGTGTGCTCTCGCACTGACCCAGGAGAGATTCAGCCTGGTTCTTTGTATCTACATCCTCACGACGCTTCTTATCTTCTTCAGCAAAAGCCTCAGCTTCCTTTACAGCCTTGTCGATATCTTCCTTGGACATGTTTGTGGAAGCGGTGATGGAGATGTTCTGTTCCTTGCCTGTACCAAGATCCTTAGCGGAAACGTGTACAATGCCGTTAGCGTCAATGTCGAATGTTACTTCGATCTGAGGTACGCCTCTTCTTGCAGGGGCGATACCATCCAGACGGAATGTACCCAGCTGCTTGTTGTCACGTGCAAATTCACGCTCGCCCTGGAGTACGTTGATGTCAACGGCTGTCTGGTTGTCAGCAGCTGTAGAGAAGATCTGGCTCTTCTTTGTAGGAATAGTTGTGTTTCTCTCAATAATCTTTGTGCATACGCCGCCCATAGTTTCAAGACCCAGAGACAGGGGAGTTACGTCCAGAAGAAGCAGGCCGTCCTTAACGTCACCGCCGAGAACACCGCCCTGAAGTGCTGCACCCAGTGCTACGCACTCATCAGGGTTGATACCCTTGAAAGGCTCCTTGCCCAGCTTCTGTCTTACAGCCGCCTGAACTGCGGGGATTCTAGAGGAACCACCAACCATGAGAATCTTGTCAAGCTCGGAAGCGGACAGGCCACTGTCGGAGAGTGCCTGCTGTACAGGACCCATTGTTGCATCAACCAGGTCACGTGTCAGCTCGTTGAACTTAGCAACAGTCAGTGTCATATTCAGGTGGAGAGGAGTGCTTGCTGCATCAACAGCGATGAAGGGGATGCTGATGTCTGTAGTTGTAGTGGAGGAAAGCTCAATCTTAGCCTTTTCAGCCTCCTGCTTCAGTCTCTGCATAGCCATCTTATCGCCGGAGAGATCGAAGCCTTCCTGTGCCTTGAATTCAGCAATCATCCAGTTGATGATTCTCTGGTCGAAGTCATCGCCGCCCAGACGGTTGTTGCCGGCAGTAGCCAATACCTGCTGAACGCCGTCACCCATTTCAATGATAGAAACGTCGAAAGTACCGCCGCCGAGGTCGTAAACCATAACCTTCTGGTCGT
>CAZQMA010000022.1:0-1280 GCA_964594275.1 uncultured Ruminococcus sp.
ACCTCCATAGCAGGTACTTCCCCTGCTTTCTATCTTGTTTATATGTTATTCCAGCACATTCTTTCTTGTGGTGCTGTTGTACTTGTACTGCTGATAATCGGCATTCAGTCCGCAGGCAGAAATAAACGCCTTAGCCTTTCTCAGTTCACGGGACAGCTCGTCCTCACGGCTGATACGCTTTGCTTCCTTTTTCAGCTTCTCACGGGTGAAAAGTCCCTTTTGCTCCTCGGCTTTCTTGTAGGCAGCAAGCTCTGAGGAAACAGCGGACAGCTTCGCTTTCAGTTCATCACGCTCCCGTACAGCATCATCACGTTCCTTACGGAGCTTCTTTGTATGCTTCTGCGACACGACTTCTTTCTTTGCAAGGTCGGTGACGTTCTGCCAGTCCTCCTGTGACACTGTGACCTTGCCGCCGAACACGGTCTTTCCCGTTTCGATGCTGTCGATCTCCGCAAGTTTAGCAGTTTTCTCCTTGACAGCTTTAAGCATTTCTCGCTTCTCGCAAAGTTCCGCTTTGACCTGAGCATTCTGCTCTGCCAGTTCGTCAGCCTGCCGACGCTGTTCCTTGTACTCCTCAACTTCAAGCGTACCTCTCGCCTTTTCGGGAGCAAGGGGCTTGATACTGTGTTCAAGGCAGATAGCGTTCAGCACTTCGACCTCGGCAGCTCGCCAACGGGCAATAGCCATTTTACCACCGCTGTAGCCCATCTCTTTCAGAGCCTGGGCGATGCCGTTCTGAACGTCCTGACCTCGCTTGTAATGCCCGACAGGAATGTAGTCAATATGCAGATGCGGAGTGGCTTCGTTCATGTGCAGGACAGCGTTAAAAACGTAGAAGTTTGGATTGCGTTTTTGGAATCCCTCTATGTACTCTTTCAGGCATTCAGCCACAAGCTGAAAGTCCTCAGTGCCGTATCCCGAATCTTCCATTTTGCCGATCTGCACGACATCTTCATAGAAGCTCTTACGCTTGTCGGCTGCTGTGCGTACATTATTACACAGCTTTACTCCAAAAAGATGTTCGTAATAGCTGCCATGAACCTTGCGGTCGTTACGCTTCTGTTTTGCATTGTAACGCTCAGTTGATTCCTTGAAAAGCTGGTCGTATGCTTCGCCGATTGGCTGACACACGAAGGTGATGTTATCGGGAGTGCGGAACACATCAACGTTATCCGCAACGAACTCCCTGTTGTTGTGAGTCAGAGAACCTTTTCCCTGACCAAATGAAATACGCTTCTCTTTCATTTTATTGACCTCTCTTTTTCATTGGATTTACTTCT
>CAZQMA010000022.1:1380-31155 GCA_964594275.1 uncultured Ruminococcus sp.
GAAATACGCTTCTCTTTCATTTTATTGACCTCTCTTTTTCATTGGATTTACTTCTCTCTATCTACGAAATCCAATCAATAGATCATAGGCATCAACTCCTTTCATGACCGCTGAGGCGGAGAGGGCTATCGCCAGCCCTAACGGGCAATTTTCCCTGAACGACACAAGAGATGGTCGCAGGGAAAAAGCTGCGGAGCAGCGGTTACAACGGTGCGGCACATAGCGTAGTCTTGTGCGTGCGCCGCTTGTAACTCCGTAGTACTTGCGGCAGCATAAGACCGCCACAAGAACTACTCCGCCCTGCGGGGCTATCCCTGACGGGAGAAGAACGGCTGTAAAAGCAGCCTGAAATGTGGGTACAATTATTCAAAAATCCGCATTACATTTTTTGAAAATCAGCTCAGGAGTTTTACTCAGAAATGAGTAAAAGCCTACGCAGATTTTGATGAAATGAACCCGTACAAAAATGTACAAGTTCACCCTCCCGAATCAGAACGGCGGCTCCTCCTCGATACCAAGAGTTTCAAGCAGATACTTTACCTCATCACGATAGAGATAACTCTCATAACCGTCGAGGTAGTGAATATTGCGAGCAACAGCTTCACGAATATCAAGACCGCTTCTTTCTTCAAGCAGAGAAGTCAGCGTTTTTACCTTTTCCGTATCGACTATATAGCACACTCCCTTTCCACATAAATCGTGATTATTCTCATAACCTAATGGACAAAAATGTCCAATAGCCTATCATCAGAAATGCTCAACCAACATCAACCGACAGCAAGCAACATTTCAGTCTGTCTTTTGCAAAAGCCGTAATACCGAAGTTACATGAACAGCCACCACAAAAACCACAAAATCCGGTAAGATCAGATATGGGGATTCACATAGACCATTTGGGCTGGTCTGTTGTTTGCAGCGGTGACATTTTCATAGGCGACATAGCCATACTCTGCAAGAGTATCAAGAGCCGAATAGAAGTCCTTTGCTGTTGGAAAAAGATTGCATCGGCAGGAGTGATATAACTCTGATTTCAAGCCCTGTTTGATCTCCTTTGTCTTGAACATCTGAATTATCTTTTCAGCCTTAACAATATTTCCATCGGGAGCGTTTATGCTGAAAGCGTGTATCGCCTGATAGCGGTAGTAGTGTGCTATGTTGAACGACTTCACAAGCGTATCATGGTTCACACTTTCCTCGGACGGTTCGACACCACGGGAACAGCAGTCCACACAATGAAGAATACACGCTATCCGGAGTATCAGTCCGTGAAACTTTCCACCCCAGTCCTGACAGCAGCACATAGACTGTTTTATATCCTGCTCGATATAGTTATTGCAGTAACTGATATACTCGTCTGATGCTTTTCGTGATAAATGCAATATTGTTTCTTCACCGCTCCAGTCTTTCTTGCCTTTAAGGAACTGATGTATCAGAGAGTGATATTTCTCTTTAATCTCTTTCGGTATCGCAGCGGTATCATATCTGCGGTGTCCGACATCGCTCTCCGCAAAGCAATGAATGAAACGTGCAAGCATACCGCTTGACCTGAAAGCCGTATCGTTCATCATGTTATCCCATATATACGGCTGCCCTGCAATTGCGACCGAAAGATAAGGACGGGGAATTTCCGCGCGTCCCCGGATAACACGGTTACAGATGTACTTCTCTCCGTTCCACGCTTTCAGAAACAAGTCAAGGTTCGGAACACCGCCGCTGTACTTTCCGTTGAAGTTGGAAAGCATTCCTGCTTCATCGGAGATCATCAGCAGAGAATCATTCTCGCTCAACTCAATCACAAGGGATTCGGGCGTAATATCGTCCACGGCGATGTGGATAGGAGAAGTATTGCGGATATTGTCAGCCTGCACACGGAGCTTTGCAATAGCGGCTGTATCAGGCTCGTCCTCTTTCTCCATAGCTTTGACACGGGCTTCAAGAGCCTTGATATCCTGCTGTGCCTTGTACATCTCCTCACGGTGATCTTTGTTGTACTTGCTCTCAAAGGTGTCGAACGGAGCTTTTATGAAGTGCATCACAGGACTTTTTCTTTCAGACGGCTGTGCGATGATGATAGAGTACAGTATCGGCGGCTCGGTGTGGTCGGGCTTTCCTGTAAGTCGGTACATTCCAGAAAAGCAGTAGCCCACCGCCGAGAGCATCGCCGTTCCAGCCATTCCAACATCAGTGGAAGTCGTGACCGAGATCGCCCCTGCCATATCCCGAAGAATAGGCGGCAGAGCATCGAGCGGAAAAGGAAGTGCATCTGTCCTTTGCCGCAATGGTCGGGGTTCTCCCCATGAAATACTAATCATTTTGTCTGTTTCCTTTTTTGTAATTTTTCTTTTATTTCTCTTGACAGATTGCGTATGATGTGCTATAATACAAAATGAAATGACATATTGCAATCTCTAAATCATATTAGATGCTACCCAAGTAGCATTTGTCAAGCAAAAATAATCAGAACGAGTTATATTCTGCCTTTTGCACAAATTGGAGGGACAAAAATGACTGTCTTTTGGAGAAAATACAATGAACTCTGCGATGAGAGAGGAATCAAGCCGAGGACATTAGCTACAGAGCTGGGCATCTCGGCAGCGACCGTCACCAAATGGGTAAATGACGGTATGCCTAATCTCGAAATGATAACGAGAATAGCGGAATACTTCGATGTTCCGATAGATTACCTGATAAATGAGGACGATACACCTATCATTCCTAAAGCCAACAAGAAAAGAAGCATATTCAAGTCCGTAAGCTCCCTGTCACAGCGTTGGGTAAGCCTGCGCCGTGGAAGTGAGATCAGCCTGGAAACGCAGTTGAAGATCATTCCCTATGTGAATTGTACGGTGCAGTTCCTGAATAATGATAAGTATATTGAGTATGTTCCCGAAGCTGAGTACGATACAGACCACCTGAAAGATACTGAAACAGTTTTCGATATTCTGGGCATTCTCGACCACTGTGCCGACACCGAGAGTTACCGCACCGTGCAGGTGCAGCTCTCACGCATCGTGCTGTATCACCTGAAAGAAAAAGGCTTTGACCGTGAAGCCCTCCGCACCGAGCATCTCGATCAGAAGAAAATGGAGTATCTCTACACAGGCAAAGAGGGCGGTAAGCCCCATAACTACGGGCTGAACTTCTCGGATATGGACTTTCTCAGGGAGTTTACGGGGCTGAGTTATCAGGTTATGTTTACGGGGGTAGAATAAGGCTATGGAGCTGAGGGGCTTGCTTCTTGGCTCTGTTCTTTTTGAGAGGTCTTTGATTCCAATGGAGTCGAAGTTATAATAGTTTTATTAACAAAATGTAATAAATTTGTTCCAAGATAGGTATTGAAGCCTATAAAGAAATATGTTATCATGTATATTATGGTGTATTATGCCCACTTGGAGTAAATGCGCCGAAAGGTGGTAAAACAATGGCTGATAATAAGATTATTTCTATACCTGACGGAAAGATATGTGACTACGTTGACGGTAAGTTCCGTAACGATACACCCGAAGAATACGTCCGCCAGACTATTGAGAAAAGATTGATAAACGAGCATAAATACGATGCTTCACAGATAAAGATAGAATACACTCTTCAGCTCGGTTCAAGAAAGCCAAGAGCTGATATTGTTATATTCAAAAAGGATTGCACTGAGCAAAAGCAGGAGAATGTGTATATAATTATTGAGTGCAAAAAGGAAACTGTTGATGCAAGAAACGCTAAAGATGGCGTTGAGCAGTTGAAGTCCTATATGTCTGCCTGCCCTAATTGCGAATGGGGAATGTGGACAAACGGCAAGCAAAAGGAAGTTTTTAAGAAATACGTTAATGATCAGGGTCAGATTGACTTCATGGATTATAACGATATTCCTTCTGCTGACGGAAACCTCGACGATATCAACCGTCCAAAGCGTACTTCTCTCAAAAACGCTTACGATGACAATCTGCTTTTTGTATTCAAAACCTGTCATAACCATATTCATGTGAATGATGGTTTGCAGAAGCAGCCTGCTTTCTTTGAGCTTTTAAAGGTTATTTTCTGTAAGATAGAAGACGAGCGTAATATCCCTAACCCTCTGGAATTCTATACAACTTCCGAGGAACGTTCAAATCCTGATGGGCAGCTAACGGTTAAGAAGCGTATTAGCAAGATTTTTGAGCGTGTTAAGAAGAAACACGGCAAGATATTTGATTCTAACGACGAAATAAAGCTGGCGCCGAGAAGTCTTGCTTATATTGTAAGCGAATTGCAGAAATACAGTCTTCTCAATACCAATATTGATATTAAGGGTAAAGCCTATGAAGAAATAGTAGGTGCGAATCTGCGTGGCGATCGTGGTGAGTTCTTTACCCCTCGAAATGTCATGAAAATGACTGTTGAGATGGTTAATCCGAAGGTTGATGAAAAAGTATTGGACAGCTCTTGCGGAACGGGAGGATTTCTTGTTACTGCAATGACTCATGTTATAGCTCAGCTTGAAGCTGAATTTTCTGAGCAGATCGGACTTCCGCAGAAAGATTGGGACTACGATACCAAGAAGTTGTTTCAGGAGAAAATATCCGACATGGCAGCTCACAACTATTTTGGCTTTGATATTAACCCTGATCTTGTAAAAGCCACAAAGATGAACATGGTCATGAACAATGACGGCAGCGGTAATATATTACAGACCAACTCTCTCCTGCCTCCTCACGAATGGACTGATGAATTCCGTACTAAGCTGGCAGAGGCTCTTGGTGTTGAAAAATCAAGCATACGCAATCATAAGACATTAGAGTTCTTTGATGTTATAGTAACTAATCCGCCATTCGGCAGCAAAATACCCGTTAAGGATAAGAATATCCTTGAGCAGTTTGAGCTTGCTCATATCTGGGAGTGCGACAAGAAAACTAACGTTTGGACTATGACTGACCGTTTGCAGTCATCTGTTCCTCCTGAGATACTCTTTATTGAGCGCTGCACACAGCTGCTTGCTCCCGGTGGTCGTATGGGCATCGTTCTGCCTGACTCTATTCTTGGTTCTCCCGGACTTGGTTATATCAGAGATTGGCTTATCCATAATCATCGTATAGTTGCAAGCATAGACCTTCACGCTGACACTTTCCAGCCGAGAAATGGCACTCAGACTTCTGTTCTGTTCCTGCAAAAGAAAACTCAGGAGCAGAAGGATAAGGAAGAAAAAAGCGGAAGTATGGCTGATTACAACATCTTCATGGCTATGGTTGAGAAAATCGGTCATGATAAGAGAGGAACACCTATCTTCAAGCGTGATAAGGAAGGCAACGAAATACTCATTCCTGAGAAGAATAATGTGTATGTGCTTGATGAAACAAGTGCAGGCGACAGAACCGTTGCTCATGAACGCAAGACAAAGATAGAAGATGATCAGACACCTGATGTTCCTGAGATATTTGCTCAGTGGAAGAAACAGGAGGGATTATCATGGTAGACAATTTAGCCAGAAAACTTGATAATGCCCCGAAGGCTGAAATAGAAATCAGCGAAGCACCTGTAAAATGGTGTTCTGTTTCTCTTGCCGAAATGGTTGAACGTGGTAAAAGACTTGAAGCCAGCGTTTTTGATGTCGAGGCAAGGCAAGCGTGGGATTTAATCAACAATAACAAGTATCCTATCACTTCTCTTGGAGGAGCAAACGGATTAACTACATCTTACACCTGCGGGAGATTCAAACGTATCTGGGTAATGAAATCAGAATACCCGATTTATCAGCCTTCTTCTGTTGTTGATATAAAGCCGACACCAGATGGTTATATTTCTAAGAAAACAAAGGTAGATATTGATTCTCTTAGAGTTCATAAAGGACAGATACTGCTTACTTGTTCAGGGACTATCGGAAAAGTATCTCTTGTATCCAAAACGCTTGATAATGCTATATTCAGCCATGACTTGTTAAGGATTGATTGCAAGAATCCTGTTGATGTCGGCTATATTTACACTTATCTTAAAAGCAAAATCGGAAGTCAGATATTGATAACCAACAAATATGGTGCCGTAATAACACATATTGAGTCGGAACATCTTGATACTGTTCCTATTCCGAACGCTCCTGACACAATCAAAAGCAAGATTAATGATCTGATTATACAGTCTTATGCATTAAGAGACGAATCCAATGCTCTTATTGATCAGGCACAGGCATTACTTGTAAAGGAACTCAATCTGCCGCCTATCAGTGAAATAAAGGTTGACACTCTTGATAAAAGCAAAAGCGTTCAGACTTTTAATGTCAAGCTGAGCGAAATGGCAGGCAGAGCTGATGCTTCTTACCATGTGCCGATAGTTGACGCTATTGTTGATATTCTGAAAAAGAATGCAGCAGAAGTTACTACTGTGGGAGATGAAAGAATTAGCTCGGATATTATTCTGCCCGGTAGATTTAAGAGAGTATATGTTGAGGAAGGTTATGGTAGAGTTTTCATAGGTGGAAAACAGCTTTATGAACTCGACCCATCGAATAAAAAATATCTTTCGTTAGTACATCATGGAGATAGAATTGCAAAGCAGTTAGAGCTACATGAAAACATGACTCTTATTACGTGTAGCGGCACTATTGGAAAAGTTACATTAGTTGGAAAGCAATGGGAAAACTGGACGGCTAATCAGCATATTATTCGTGTTGTACCTGCAAACAATGATGTTGCTGGCTATATTTCTATATTCTTATCATCAGATTACGGTTATGAGCTTATTAAGCGCTTTACTTATGGCTCGGTTGTGGACGAAATCGATGATAATCATGTACGTCAAATACAAATACCTATCTTGAAAAATCAAGATATTCAGAAGCAGATCAATGATCTTGCCCTGCAAGCAAATGAAAAACGTTATCAGGCTTATCTGCTTGAACAGGAAGCGTTGAAGGTGCTGGATGAGGAAGTTATTTATGCGGAGTGAGGGATGCTGAATGGCAGGATATAAAGAATGGATCGAAAATGCCGAAGTCAAAATCGACTATTTATCAGCATTTCTCAAAGCATGGATAGCTTTTAATGCGTGGTATAATGAAGAAATACATGAAAATACGGATCAACAATGCATAGAAAAAATCTGTGACGATAGTCGTTTCAAATCATATATAACTAATCTTCTGGCAGCTGAAGATAATGAAGCAGTTTCGTTTAAAAATAACTTAGCAAAACTTCATGAAGCTCTTAATAGTTCACCAATAAAAAGCCAAGAATACTTAGGTGTAAAACAAGATATATCTTTTTCTAAAGTTCTGACCAAGAATAAAAATTCTGATCACCACTTTGAATATAGAAGTATTAAATATAAATGCAGTAAAAGCCATGGTAAACTGACAACTGTTGTTTTAAATACTAAATCAGGTGTAGAATTATTAAGATATGAACAAGACGAATGGGATATTGATGCATTAAAACAACAAACAGATTATTTCACTCTAACTCTGGAGAGAAAGACTAAATGCGCAGAATGCTATAACGAGATGATTCCGTATAAAGAATCAAGTGTTCTCAGCTCTACAGAGAATGAAAAACTCGGTACTAAAATTGGAACTTATCTATTTATAAAGGATTATGATAAAATTGCAGAAGCAATAATTAAAATCCTGTATATGCTTCGTTGCTGTTTAGCTCATGGCGATATTTCTCCGGATAGAAAAACGAGCGATGTATACAGATATGCGTATGAAGTATTGTTAACACCTTTATTAAAGCTGAAATAAGGAGCTATGATTATGCCGATTCCTCATAAATACATAAATACTCCTGATGATGCATATGAAGCAGAAACAAGCTATTATTTACATTTTCAGTTGGTTAGTTCTTTAATTTCACTTGATCATATCTATAATTGCAAATATTCTGACAGCGACTTGTTTGAAAGTAAGGCACAGTATTATCATTATTATACAGACCATTTACTATATTCTCTCGGACAGATAGCTGAACGTTTCAGAGAAAGCAATAACCCAAACAGCACAAATGACTACTTCGTAAGACGATCTGCTAATCGCATTAATTATGGATTTGATAAGAATAACTATCCTATTTTGAGCAATAAAGCATTCAGAAACACTATTGAACATATTGACGAGCATAATATCGAAGTGATAAAAAAGCATGATGCTGTTGGTGGTTTCAATACAATTGATGAGAATACTCCTGAAGAAAGGAAAGATACTCTGCGAAATAAAAGGAATAATCATACTTACACACTGGATTTATTATTAAAGCGATTGTATATCGAGAGAGAGGATACTCCTTTGACGATGAATCTTGATGATTTAAAAAATGAACTGCTTGACTTAAAGAAAAAAGTAGACAGCTTTTGGGGTTTTTAGCATTATAAGATAACGGCTGCACCCGAAGGCACAGCCGTCTAATCTCAAATATATACCATACACCCCAACAACGCTTCTCTCGCCATATAGACAAAGCAGTTCTCTAAACAGAGCATCTTCTCAGCATCACCGCTGAGAACTGCCTTCTGATAGCAACTGTCAGTCTGCTTCCAAAGCTCCACCTGACGGGAGATAGCTTCACTGACTTTACGTTCCATATCATCGAGGTACTGCACGATCTTGCCTTCGTTGACGAGTCTGCGAAGCCTGCCCGGACAACGGCTGTCAGAGAAATGAAGATGATACCTGATGAAGTCGGTGGTATAGGTCTTGCTTTCCTCGGTCTGAGTATCAGCATTGAAGTGGGTGACGGTCAGTGTGTTGGTGTCCAGTCTCCACAGCGGAACGTATTTCTTTTTCAGTGGACTATATGCGGTCTGTTCGCTCTTGTATCTGCTCATGGTTATTACCTCCGTTGATATGCAGTGAAAGCTCTCAACAGCTCTCACCACGGTTCTCATTTAACGTATAATAACAGGAGTACGCCAAAATGATTTGGTCTTTCGCTGGTCTTTATCTGGTCTTTAAAGTTACAAAATCGCAGAAAACAAAAGATAAAGAAAAGCGAAGTTAAAACATTGAAAGTGCCGTAAAACAGGCATTTTCGCAAACAATAGAATAAATTACAAGTGCCGATGCGCCTTACTCAAAGAGATAAAAGAATCACAGAGTTTTGCGTTTTTTCAGATACGCATATTCAAATTTGTTGTGTATTCACTTAAAAGCAAACAAAAGACGATTGAGTTTATCGCTCAATCGTCTTTTTTGTATCATTTAAATTGACCAATGAACAGAAACATGCTATAATAAAAGGGTAGAATAAGGAGGCGCATGTTTATGTATTATTTCTGCTTTGCGGTTTTGTATATTGTAATCTTTTTGTTTGGTGCGGCAATCGGCAGCTTTCTCAATGTCTGTATTTACCGCTTACCAAAGGATGAATCCCTTACTAAAAAGAACTCCCACTGTATGACCTGTGGTTCGTTTATCAAAAAAAGAGACCTTATACCCATTTTCAGTTGGATTATGCTTCGGGGTAAATGCAGAAGCTGCGGTGAAAAAATTGCTTTTCGCTATCCGCTGGTAGAAATCCTTAATGCGGTTCTATACGTTCTTGTATTTGCGTACTTTGGCATACTGGAAGCACCTCTCCGGGCGGCGATATGCTGTTTGACATTTTCTGCACTGATAGTCGTCTTTTTTATGGACTTGGACACGCAGCTTATCAGTATGTACGTGGTTGGATTCATAGGACTGATGGGTCTTTTAAAGATGGTTCTTGATATGATTTCAGGCGATGGCACAGTACTGTCCCACGCACTGGGAGCGGCGATTGGATTCATACCGCTTATGGTCATTTCCGTGGCAACGGACGAGCGTGCAATGGGACGTGGCGACGCCTACCTTATGTTGGCAAGTGGATTCTACTTAGGAGTAAAGACGGTCATTCCTGCTATTTTCATTGGACTTATCACAGGCAGTATCTTCGGCCTAATCCGCAAGGTTCGCACAGGCAATTCACAATTCGCCTTTGGACCCTACCTTGCATTTGGTGTTGCTTCGGCGGTATTTATCGGTGAGCCGATAGCTGACTGGTATCTGGGTGTTTGTGGATTCTGATTTTGACTTTAATTTAAGGTAAAATAATTCCCCTTCGACTTTTTAGAATCGGAGGGGAATTGTGGTAGTAGTAGTGGTAACAAGCTATACAGACGGCGGCTCAGGAGCGTTTACAACTGTATAAGTCAAATCATCTGCGCTTATGCCGTAGCAATAGATATGCACCAGCTTATCAGCCATTACAGTATTTTTCTGAGATGTAATACCCAGCAATGATGGGCTGAACCGATTAGATGAAGCATTGTAACTAAGCCTATTATATTCCTTATCATAAACCTCGATATTCAGGGTCTTGCTGAATTCCAGTGCCATATTTCCAATATTGGAACTGGTAATGTAGTCACACTTTGACCAGTCAAAAGTCAGGACTGCATAATCAGCGTCACCGGTTACAGTAATCATTGGCATAAATTCTTCGACTGTTACAATACTGGTACTGCTGTTTTTAACAGCCCAGTCAATGTTAATATCAACCTTAGGGTCAAAGCCGGCATATGCACCTTCATAGTTAAATGCTAAATAAGGATAATCGTCCCATTCCATCATTATATACATAGTAACAGTGCCATTAACATAATCCCGGATAACCTTACCCAGACCAACACCGTTTTTAATATTATCAGCATTGGCTGAGTTATAAAAGACATGATTCTTAAGGTGTGAGCCTCCTGCTTCGTATACAGACTTCGTATACATAGTAATAAAACTATTACCGCCATAACTTTCTGCGCAATTAGCAAGAAGATCAACATCTATATTTTTAAACTGAAGCTTTACGATATCGCCTACTCCATATCCACTTTCTTCAAGATTCAGATAGAATTTGCCGTTCTTATAAGGAACGATTCTGTTAAAATGGGCATTAACCTGACTCGTCTCAGTCGATGTAAGATAATAATCGTATTCCAATTTTGTATAGGCTCCATTACTATCCGCATCAAACCATTTCCAGCCCTCAGACCAATGAAATCCTTCAGGTGCGGAAGGCAGATATGTTTTGGTTATAGCGTTATTTTCCCATTTTTCAAAGTAATAACCTTGGCCATCTTTTTTTATAATTATTCCTTCGTTGCCATTTATGCCGTCAATATAAACCTTATTGAAACGTCGGCATACATAGCGACCACTAACAGTCTCAATTTTTTCATCTGCTGTACCGTAAAACACACTAATTGGTATACTACCTGAATATTTGGTAACGGTATCACCTGTTTTATTATACAGAATTTTATTTCCATATTCATCGCGATAAGTATCGGTTTCACCGGGTATAGGAGTAAGTCCGGTAATGTCAAAATACCTTTCACTTCCTGAATCCCACTGCTGCTGATTTTCAACTAAATCAGCCAGTTCGTTTTTATATTCAGGAATGTTTACTTTTACATTTATTCCCTGATAAATACCGGAGGCATCCGCATAAGGCTGTACATTCTCACCGCCGCCCATGCCGCCGACAAATATCCAGCCTCTTGAATACTTCTGATCGGCTGTATTCATCTGCTCATGCAAATGCACGCGATATTTTACAATCGGCTCATATTTTGTATAGTTACCACCCGGGTACTTTACATAGTCGCCATACCATGCGATATATCGTCCTGCCGGAGATGAAGGGTCAGTATATCCTTCCGCCTTTGGAAAATGGTCACTGTTAAAAACATCGTCGTACTTGACCCAGTTATCATCATTGCTTTCATCAAGTCCTACAAGCACTTCAACGTTTTGAAAGTTCTCGCCGCATGCTTTATACTGACCACCTGTACCAACGCCAACCTCAAGCTGTACAATAGGATAAACAGGAACATGAGTATAGACATTGCCATCATTGCTCCATACACCCTCAACGTTGCCATTAGCAGGACCGGTTATACAATATCGTTTCATCATAAATGTAATATCCGTTACGCTATTCGCAGGATAGTCAGTTGTATTCAGATATACAGCATTATCATCCGTCCAGAACGGCGTACCGAAATCATTACGTTTAAACTCTTCTGTTTTAAATGCATCTTTCCATTCACCATAGCTTTTAACTCTGTCCTCTAACAAAGTAAACCAACCGCTTCGGTCATACGTATGAGTTTCTTGCACTATAGTGGGATACCCGGCAGCGTCTACCGCATTTCCCTTCAGGCTCACCGTACACTCGCCATAGGCGGTTACAGTATCAAAGTCAAGGCATTTTCCTGAGATAGTAACATTTTTCTGAGAATTTTGTCCCGAAATAGACGTAAAGTCCAATTTCACCTCGAACTGAATATCAGAATCGTTGCTGACATTGGATAATGTATAGGTGTCATCTGTACGGGTAACACTTCTTCCACTATCAGAGCGAAGAATCTCCTCAGCACTTTCGTGGGCTTCCTGCCAGTTCCAGTAACGATTCTGAGGCAGACCAATCTGAAGCTCCGAAACTACATTATCAAGGGCTGTGCGATAATTCTGAAGCTTGGAATTCCGCACATATGCCGATACATTAGGGGCTACGGCTACGGTTACGATTGCGGCGATAGTCATGGTGCATATCAGCTCAACGAGAGAAAAGCCTTTTTTCTTCGTCACCATAGTCTCACCTCTATTCTCTTAGTTCAGAAGATCAAGAATATCATTCTTATTGTTTGATACTCTTATAGCGTCGTCACGGCGGATAGTTCCCGCACGTACAAGACGGGCTAGGTCATTGTTAAGTGTGTGCATTCCCACAGATGCTCCAGACTGCATTACCGTTGAAAGTTGGAAGCACTTGTTATCTCGTATAAGGCTTCCCACAGCATCAGTGCCTATGAGAATTTCTGTTGCAGCTACTCGTCCTCCGCCTGCTGCAAGAGGTACAAGAGCCTGAGTGATAACGCCCTTCAAAATCGTTGAAAGCTGTGAACGCACCTGGTTCTGGCTGTGAGGCGGACAACTGTCTATGATTCGGTCAAGAGTCTGAGCTGCGCCTGTGGTATGAAGTGTACTCATAACAAGGTGTCCCGTTTCCGCAGCGGTAATAGCAGCGGAGATGGTTTCAAAGTCACGCATTTCGCCTACCAGGATAACATCCGGGTCCTCACGAAGAGAGGAACGTAGTGACGCTGCAAAGCTTTTTGAGTCAACGCCAATTTCACGCTGATGAATAACCGATAGTCCAGATTCGTAAACATATTCTACAGGGTCCTCAATCGTGATGATATGCTCTGCACGGTTCTTGTTGATGTAGTCAATCATTGCAGAAAGGGTTGTAGACTTACCCGAACCGGTAGGACCTGTTACCAAGACAAGACCTCTGGGCTGATCAGCAAGCTCACGGAGAACTTTAGGCATTTTCAACTGCTCAAGAGATGGAATTGTGTTGTTGAGCAGTCGAATAGTAGCTGCAACTTTTTTCATCTGCCGAAACACATTTACACGCTGTCGGCAGTAGTCCGGAGTTTCGATGGCAAAGTCAACGTCATCGCCGCCTTCAAGCTGACGTATTTGATCCTCGCTCATCATGGAAAGAATCATCTCTCTTGTTTCCTTTGCAGGGAAATTAAAGCCGCTGTCTACTAGCTGACCGTGTATTCTGAATGAAACAGGCATGCCCTCGCTTATGTGAATATCCGAAGTTTTACGCTCTCTAGCCTTCATAATCAGCTCATTCATCGTCATAGTAAATCTCTCCTTTAGTCTGAGTAATAGGAAACTTTCATAACCTCTTCCGGAGTTGTGATGCCTTCCTTTACAAGCTCAATTGCACTGTCTACCAAGCTCTTCATACCCTGGCTTTCTTTTGCATATTGTACCATTTCCTGGGTATCCACACCCTTTGCTATCATACGCTTGAGTTTCTTGTCAATATATACCATTTCATGTATGGAAACTCGTCCCTTATAGCCTATGTTATTACAAACCTTACAGCCCTTTCCTCGTTTTATCTTAGGAATCCCCTCGCCGATGATTGCAATATCCTCAGGAGTTGCATCGGTTTCGTAGGCACAGAACTGACAAACCTTACGTACAAGTCGCTGAGCTACAAGACCAACAACGGAGTTTGCAAGCAGATAAGGCGGGACGCCCATATCCTCAAGTCGGACGATTGATGAAATGGCGTCGTTGGTATGAAGGGTGGATACAACCAGATGTCCTGTAATCGCAGAACGTACTGAGATTTCGGCAGTTTCCAGGTCTCTGGTTTCACCTATCATTATAATGTCAGGATCCTGACGAAGAAGTGCTCGGAGTCCCACGCTAAACGTCATACCTGCCGCCAAGTTTACAGAGGTTTGAGTAATGTTCGGGAGGTCTTTTTCCACAGGGTCCTCGATAGTTGAAATATTAACAGCACGTTGGGAAAGATATTGCAGAACCATATAAAGAGTTGTAGTCTTACCCGAACCAGTAGGGCCGGTGATGTAAACGATTCCGTTAGGTGCTGAGAGCATCTTCATAATGAGATTGTATGAGTGTTCATTCATACCAAAGTTGCTCATACGGTCAATCTTGGTATCAGATACCAGGTAACGCATAACTATCTTTTCACCATGTGTAGTGGGAAGTATAGATACACGCATACTGATTTCAATTCCATCATGTATTGCGTGATAGCTGCCATCCTGAGGAAGTCGCTTTTCCGCAATATCCAGGTTACTCATGATTTTGATTCGTGCTACAACAGAGTTATGAAGCTGCTTCTGGAGTATCAGATAGTCAACCATACTTCCGTCGATACGCATTCTTACTCGTGTGTAGTCCTTTGCCGGCTCGATATGAATATCGCTGGCGTTTGTACTATAACCACGTACAAGAAGAGAATTTATCATCTTGATGATTGGCACATCGTCATCAGCATCGTCGGCATTAAGCTCGGGAACAACTATTTCCTCGGCAGAGATATTTGCTCTGTTTGCCGCCTGCTTTGTACTGATTTCGGCGTAGTAGTATTCAATAGCCTTACGAATTTTCGGTGCTTCACAAAGAAAGATTTCCAGGGGCATATCAACAATCTGTCTGATGTCCTCCTGGGCGTAAAAGTTAAGTGGGTCAGATACCGCAAGCTGCATTCTTTCGCCATGTTCCGAAAGTGGAATTGCACAGTATTTCTCTGCAATAGATTTGGGCAACTTTGCTACAATATCAATATTAACCTCATACTCTTCGATGTTTACTATCTGAAGGTCGAGCTTTTGACCCAGCGCAAGAAGCACCTGTCCCTCGGTTACAAAGCCCATCTCCTGAAGAAGCTGTCCCAGACGCATTTTCTTGCCTGTCTGATTTTTCTGGAATTCAAGTGCCTGCTGTATCTGTTCTTCCGTTACGTAGCCGTATTCTTTAAGGACTTCACCAATCGGTAAATTCTGCATGATACGTCATCCTTTCTATATGTTAGTATAGTTCTTACTCCATGCTGCCGATATACAGATTTTCACTCTGGTCAATAGTAGCTACTGTAACCGATGGGGCGTTCTTAAAGTCGATAATTCTTTTCTCAGAATAGTAAATCGTGTCATATTTCTTAATGTTAAGGTATATTTCTACTTTGGTATTATCTGTCAGGGTAATTGTATATTCAGGCTTGAAACCGCCTAAATCACACAGAATATTGCTACCTGTTACATCGTTGTTATCGCTGAACTGGTCGAATTTAACCTCAGCTTCAAGGGTATATTCGCCGTTACTTTCTTTAACTGTCAGCACGGTACGATAAGGACAAGCTGCATAAACAGGCTCTGTATCCAGATTCACAACAGCGTTTGCATATTTAAGATGTTCCTCTAACTGGCGCATAACCGCAACGCCTCTTTCCTGGGCATTAATTGTAATCATATTTCGTCCGAGAACCCGCATTGCACCGATTATCATGCCCGAGGATGAGACTATCAATATACCGATAAGCAGGATGGTAACCACCTGCTCTATCATTGTTGCACCCTTTTTATTCAGTGAAAAGCGTTTCATTATCTTCACCTTCCCTACGGTGTATCATAGCTAATGAATAGCTCTTCACCCGCTGCATCAGTGGTAACAAACTTCTTTACTGTCATATCTGTTCCGTCTATTTTAACAGTAACTTCGCCCGCTTCCGTCATAATTAATTCGCTTCGCCGATGCTTCAGTGTTGCACCGCTGTTTATATAGTTTGCACTGACTCCTATCGCCATAAGACCCGTTGCAACCGCAAGTGAAACTATGGCAAAGGAGATTACTACCTCAATTACGGTAGTACCTTCCCTGCTTTTCTTCATGCTTATGCCTCCTTACAGGTTGTAGAAGCCCTTGAATGTCCAGCTGCCGCCTGATGGGCATGTAAGTCTTGCACAGACCTCTGATAATTCGATGGCTTTTCCGTCACTGCTATTACGGGTTACTCTTGCGGTAAGGTAAATATCACCACTCAGCTTCTGTTGACCCTCAGTCAGATTCACTTTTGAATGATGTATGGATACAACGCAATCCCAGTTTGCTGCATCAGGAAATTCCACAGCCACAGTCCGGGTTGTATTTCCTGCCGAAACATAAACGCTTGAACTCTGATTCGCCACAATATCGCCCGAAATAAGTTCTATGGCTGACTCGGCATAAAGTCCTGCCTGAATGCGGTGATTTTCTTCCTGTTCTCTGAGATAATAGGTGCGACCTACAAAAATAAGACCCGCAGCTGTCAGGGATATAAGCAATACAGACATAATCGCCCATACTATAGCCGCACCCTTTTCATTAGGTTTTCTTTTCATATCGTCACACCTTTCTTTAAGCTATTCTCAAGATGCCGCTACGTCGGTAGTAGCCTCGACTTCTTCTGAGTCAAGAGGCTCTATTGCCTTGACAGGGCTCTTATACATATATGCTGTGATTGTGATTGTAAAGCTGTAATAGTCATCAAGTCCGTTTTTTGCGGAAATGTTCTGTATGAAATAACCATATTCATCATAAACAGGTGCAAGGTACTTACCATACTCATCGTAAAACGGCTCTATATAGTTACCGTATTCATCGTAATATGGTTCTATAAGGTTTCCGTTATCATTATAGAACGGCTCAATGTAATTGCCATATTCATCGTAATACGGCTCAGGGGGAATCGGATTACCCGATTCATCATAAGCAATCTCTGATTGAGTCTGCTGCTCGGTAAGCTTTGCGCTATTAAAGCTGAAATCTCTTATGCCAAAAAAGGATACACCATTTACAAAGGTAAGCAGCTCCGTAATATCCTGATAGTTGCCCTCAAGACTGTATGTAAAGTTACGACTGTATTCACCGGTAGGCGTATAGCCTGTAGTTTCCATCTCCGCCGAAGTTGTACCATCCACAGACGTCTCCACAAGCTCGGGATTTGCCTCTATAAGGTTATTTTCCGCATCAAGATAAAACTGGTTAAGCTCTGAGATTGAAAGACTTGTAATATTTGCGCCGAACATTTCAACTACTCTTGTAAGGATGTTATCAATTCTCTGTGCATCACAGAGAGGATAGAGCATTTTTGTTTCCTGGGAATTTTTCTCTTCCCAGCCTGCTAAAGACTCAATATTTCTGTCATAGCTGTTGCTCTGTTCAACCAGGGTTTCATATTGCTTTTCAAGCTCTTCTGAACTTGCATTGAATTCTTTTATATCTGAAAGCACAGGCTTCAGCAAAAACTGTACAAAGCATACTACCACCAACAACGCAATCAGAACTGTAAGAAGTATGGCTTGCTTTTTTGTAATCTCTGTATTCATGCTCAGTTCACTGCTCCTTCCTCAGAGGCAACTTCTGTGGGAAGCTCATATTCTCTCGGATAGAACGTAGCATTTACAGTATAAACGTAGCCGGTTCCATCCTGACGTGTATAACCGCCATAGGACAGATCGGAAAACAAGCCCGTACTATTGAGGTTATCTACAAAAATCGAGACGTATTTGCTGTCCGATGATTCTGCCGTGATGTAGAGGGTCTTATTTGAATAGGAAAGATCCGTAATCTCGGCAAGATGCGTCTGACGATTATACACGACGCCTTCCTCGCAGCTTTCAAGCTTTGAAACAAAGTCAATTGTAAAATCATCTCTGTAGCCCTGAGACTGAATTCTCTGGAGATGTACCTCCTTGTAAACATCACCTGCTGTACGGAGAACGCTAATCTGATCGCTTATCTCCTGAACACGACTGAGCTTTTCAAGAAGCACGGGATCCTTGGTTTTTTCTGCGAGAATTTCAACTCTCTTTTCCTGGGAGTTGGCATAAACCTTTAATCCTGCAAATGTACCGCCCATTATTACAACTGCCGTTATACCGATAACTCCGAAAATAAGTCCTGTTTTTACAGTATGGCTCTTCGGACTTGCTATTAGGTTGTATAGGTTAATATCTTTTTTTGACGTTTTAGCCATCAGGTTTTGCCTCCATCCTTATGAAGAATATCTTATCATTCCGCCTAGAAGCTCAACTGCCACGGCAGGGTCAAAGCCCTCGGGAATAATAAGCTCTGAGGATGTATATTCAGGGAATGTGGCTACATTTATGCCGAAATTACGGGAATACTCCTCAATAAGTCCTTCTGCCGTATCAGAGAAGCCGCAGAGAAAGACATCTGTCAGATCGGCTCCTGTCTGCTCGGACTTTACAAACTGAATTATACTATTTATCTGCTGACCTATTTCACGCTTGAAGGTATCGTCCTCAGGGGTTGAGAGGATACGGCTTCTTCTTGTCATAACAAAATCATTGCCCGAAAAGAGACACTGGGTAAGCATGTTTCCGTCAAGCATGAACATTGCAAAGGTCTTGTCTGTCATTGATTTAAAATGCTTGGCAAGCTTTATAACACAGTTCTGCTGCACGTCAATTACACTAAGCTCAATTTTGGAATTCTTGAAAAGCTCTATATAATTCGTGATAAA
The DNA here is from genome assembly GCA_964594275.1 of uncultured Ruminococcus sp. GTDB lineage: Bacteria > Bacillota > Clostridia > Oscillospirales > Ruminococcaceae > Ruminococcus_C. The sequence continues at coordinate 20,223 of CAZQMA010000022.1, forward strand.
TTCCCTGGGAGTAAGTACTGCAAAGATGCTACATGAACCGTCGGCGTTTTTCGGAACAACCACCGAATAGTCAATCAGCATATTCTGAATATTGTCAAGGTTTTTGAATTCGGTACGTATAAAGCCCGGTACATCCTTTGGCGAAAGCTGTGGAATTTTCAGATGCTTTGTTGTGATAGAACTGCCGTTTACTACGAGGTGAACGTTTTTCAGAGGAAGATTATGCTTCTTCCAGAAGCCCGCAATGGTATTCTGTATCACAAAATTGTTCATGATTATACCGTTGAGAATAACTCCCTCCTCCAGAGGCTCTTCGTAGTAGCCCACTACATGAAGCTTGTTGTTTTTAAGTTGTTCAGCAGTCACCGCCTGTATAGCCCGGTTCGATATGTAGACATATGGAATAAGTTCTTTCATGTAGTAATCACCTCTCAGTGGAATAGATTGGGAATAATATTGGGAATGAGCCTTGGAATCATATTAAAGAATGTCATGGTTGTATTCTCATCGATGTTGCCGTACATTGAATACATAGGCACAAGCACCGATACCATAACAAGTGCTACAACGCCGCCCAACAAACAAATCATTATAGGCTCAATAATTGACATCATTGATTTAATAGCCGAGCTAGACTCATATTCATAGTCATCGGCTGTGGAGACGAGCATGGCGTCCAGTTTACCTGTTTCCTCGCCTACCTTGACAGTGTCGGAAAGCTTACTGTCGAAGCCGTCCATTGCCTTGATGGATTCAGAAAGAGGATTGCCGATACGAATGCTCTTGATGCACTCATCGAATTGTGAACGGAGATATAGATTTCCTACAGTATCACGGGAAATCTGGAGTGCATTCAAAATTGATAAACCGCTGGAATAAAGGGACGCCAGAGTTCGTGAAAAGCTGGCTGTCTGGACAATCTGTACAAGCTTGCCTATTTTCGGAAAATGGACAACCATTTGGTCGATAACAAGCCTTGTTGATTTCGTCCTCATCAGGGCGATAATCACCGCAATCAAGATCACTGCAACAGCTACTACTATATACCACTTATGAATAAGGAAATCACTCATAGCCATCATAGCTCTTGTAGTTACAGGAAGCTCAGTGTTTTCAAACATTCCGCCAAACATGGGCAGAATAAAGGTAAACATAACGATGATAACAGCGATAAGAAGCACTAGTAGTACAATAGGATACATGAGGGCACTTTTAACCTGCTTTTTAATACGATTCTGCTTCTGGAAGTGTTCACCCATATTTACAAAGGTATCGCCCATTTTACCACTGGCTTCACCGGAACGAATCATGCTGATAAGCAGCTCGGGGAAAATCTTGCCCTGGTCAGCCATAGCCTCGGAAAGTGCCTTACCGTGTTTCAGATCGGTGGCAATTTCAGAGTAAACTCTACTGCCAAGCTTTGAAACACTGGAACGATTGCTGATGATTTTGAAAGCCTGGATAACAGATACACCCGCATTGAGCAGTGTACCTAGCTGACGGCAGAAATCGCATAACTCAGCCGACTTCATCTTTGAACCAAAGCCGGTGCTGTTTGCGGCTGAATAGTCAATAAGGAAGAGATTCTTTTCTTTGAGTATGGAAATAAGCGCCTCGGGGTCAGACGCTGTTTGAGTTCCTTTAATTGTCTTTCCTGCAAGATCAGTTGCTCGATATTTGTAGTGAGGCAATAGAATCACTTCCTTTTTAAAGTTATTTTAAGGAAAAGACTTATGCGAAAGAAAGCACCCAACACCCACTGTGCTGAATGCTTTCTCTGCAGTTAGTTAATCAATGATATCTTAATAAAGGAGGGAAAAGTGTACTTTTATTATTCAGCCGAAGATGGAGATTCTGTATCAGAAAAATCCTTGACAGGCTTATAAGGCTTAGTACCATCGCTATTATAAATAACTTTCTGACCATTCTTAGTTTCATAATGAACAGTTTTCACCTTAGCATTTTCGATAACAATCTTAGAAATAGTACCGTTTACTTCAGACAGTGTCTTTACCGCCTCAATTCCATCACCAGAAGTCCATTCTGCATTACCGCTCGGAATCTCAACAGATTTCTTATTACTCTCATCATAATATGTACCACTGGGATCTGCATAAGCAGAAGATGCAATAGTCTGAGTAGCAGAAACTACCGACGCACATTCATTTGTAGCAGTATTCTGTCTTGACTGATTAATATAACCAATAAGTGAAGGTACGAGAGCTGCTGCGAGAATTGCCATGATTACGAGAACGACGATAAGTTCGATAAGCGAGAAGCCTTTCTTGTTCTTACGGTTATTGAGAATTGTGTTGATATTTGTCATATGAATTCCACCTTTCAGAATAGGTATAAAATTAATTTCACGTGCCCATCCGAAGCGTTCGCAATCCTATTACAGCCGGCGTAATCGCTGCGTTTAACGGAGGGGTCTAAGGAAGATTTCGGTTTGTATTTCTTCCTTTATCGTGATTTCATTATAACACATCCGCTACCATTTGTCAATAGAAATTGAAGTATTCTTCTGTTTTTACAAAAAAAACTTGAAAGAAATTGTGCCTTTTGCACAGACTTAATTCCTAGTTCACATAATGCAAAAATGTACCAATCATTAAAAATGTCGAATTTACTTGCAAAAACGCCCGATATCATAACTCGGGCGTTTAATCAGTTTTATTCGGGAATGTAGTCGTGATCTGCACCGATATATTCACGTACAAGTATCAGGTCAAAGATGTTTACGGAACCATTGCCGTCTATATCTGCTGATACTGTTACAGGTGCCTGACCGTGCATTATCTTCATCATAACAACAAGGTCGGTAAGATTAATTTTTCCGTTGCCGTCAATGTCATACTTCACATCCGTTACTTCCAAGGTTGACATGGTATTGCATACAAAGACCTCAGCTTCATAAAGGTCGTCAATCCAACCCTGATCGTAGTATACAGAAAGATAGGTACCGCTGTCCTCGGGCGCAGCTGTTTCAATAGTATAGCCGATAGAGTCGGGATCCATGTTTACTCCTGCATCTATAGCGTCAAACTTCTCTTCCGCAATATAGGAGCCGTCCTCTTGCCTGAACATCTTGAAAATCTCAACCTGGTTGAGACCGTATACACGGCGGTAGGCTTCTATTTTTACCGTATAACCTGCGTTCACCTTATTTGGTACAATGTCCAAGGTATCAAACTCAATATAATCACCTTTCTTTTCGGAATAATATATATATACCTCATCAAGATAGCCCATAGGGTCGGTTATGCGGCTTGGAATAAGCTGTTTGTTTACGCTATTCACAAAGCGGCTGTTTTCCTTGTCTATGGTCCACTCACCCGCTACCGCTACATCGTGTACATTGCCGCTATCGGTCATCATCTTAACGGTATCGGGAAGTGTCGCACATACCGCTTCCAGTCCGTTGTCAGTCATCATTTCAGAAGAGAGACTGTATTTTCTGCATGCAGAGGCAAGAGTTACTCTTGATTCCGCATACTGGTCAATGTCAAAAAAGTCTACTCTGTAGGTCAGTCGGGCTTCGGTCTGATCTCGCTCGTCCCATACGCCTGATATAGTTACCTGATAGCTGTCATGGTAGCAGCCGTCCTCGTCATAATCGTCCGGCTGTACAAACATAAGACAGCCATAAGAGCTTCGCAGAGTTTCATCAGCAGTATTGCACACCCATTTTTCATGAGTATTCAGGTTCTCGATAGTTGCTTCTACCGTGTCAACGTCATCCGCTGAGAACCACTCATTATTGAATTCAACCGTCCATACACATTTTGGGCCATTTACCAGCTGCATCGGCATATAGCCGGGGGCAGGATACGCAGTAAATTCAGGCATATTTTCTTTGTTTCGTTTATCACTACAGCTTCCTATGGCAATATCGCCGCAATAGCCGTAGCTGATTTCTGTCAGATGCATATTCATGAGAACTGCACGGTGTCCGATTTTACCCCAGGTTTCCAGTTCAAGGTTGTAGCCCTCGTTCATCCATCCGAAAATCGCTCCCTGAGGTGTATATCCGTCTGCCAGGACATTGTGTACGCAGTCCGCACCCTGCTGCCACAGTTCATCATCCATATCCGCAGGCTTGTCACTGTCAAGCACAACGTGATTCCAGCTGAAATTTCTTACCAATGCTCCTGCCTGAAGGCTCTGCGTTTTGGAATAATCTCCCGTTATTTTTGAACAGCCCATCAGCCAACGATAGAAATTAGTCATATTGACCATGGCGTTGTGGGTATCCTCGGTTATCATACCCGCATCGTAGGGAGCACTGTCAACTTCAGGCTGTACAGTGTACCAACTTGAGCGATCCTTATCGTTATAGGTGGTTGCACCATAAAGCGCAGCGGAATACTCCATTGCAACATCCTCCATCTCTCTATCAACAAAGCTGGGGTGCAAATTTGCGTCATATACATTATAAGGTTTCCAATTGCCTGCTGCCTCAGCGTCCATCGCTCCGACAACACAGGTACATGCCATTATCACCGCAATTATAAGCGATATCACCCTTCTGATTTTCTTCATAATTAATTCTCCTCTCATGCTGTTTCTCATTGTATGTTTTTGTATTTGTTATTTTCTATAGTTTTAACCACATTTTTATCATAATTATAACTCACATCTCCATATTTTTCAATAGCTCCCGCCATCTTTAACATGATTTAAATAGAAAGTTTACACTGACACAAGTATATTTTAGTTGTTTTAACTTAAAGCAATCTTAAACTCATTGACTCCTCAAAAGAAATATGATATACTGACTGTACAAAAGTTACCGAAAGGACGTAATTTCCTTGTACTCAAAAAAAGATAAAATTATCGAAAGTCTTACAGCTGAAAATCAAAAACTTAAACAGGAAATCAACCAGCTCACCAAGGAAAACAAAAATCTCAAAGCAGAGCTGGGGGACAAATCGGGCAAGCTCCACATTATCAGTACGCAGATCATGTGGGTACTGGCTCTGGGTGTTGTCGCCGCTTTATATTTTATTTTCCGTTGACCCTCTGTGTGTATAGAAATTTTTTCAACTTTCCACCGCCAATTTATCACCCAGGAAAAAATTGATTTTACATAGATATTTTTTTCCGAAAACTATTGCAAAAGAGCAAGTTTTATGGTATATTATAAATACGTTTTTGTGCGGTATACGCACAGAATCAAGTCTACTTCAATTCAGAGGAGAGTGTAAATATGACAAATGTAAGACCCGATTCCATGGAAAGAATCACAACCCCTGAGCTTGCCAATAAGTTCATTGACGAGCAGATTGCAGAAGTACGCGCCCAGGTTGGCGACAAGAAGGTACTCCTGGCTTTGTCAGGCGGTGTTGACAGCTCAGTTGTAGCAGCACTTTTAATCAAGGCCATAGGCAAGCAGCTAGTATGTGTACACGTAAATCACGGTCTCATGCGTAAGGGCGAGAGCGAACAGGTTATCGAGGTTTTCAAGAATCAGCTTGACGCTAACCTCATCTATATTGACGCCACTGACCGCTTCCTGGATCTCCTGGCAGGTGTAAGCGAGCCCGAATCCAAGCGTAAGATTATCGGCGGCGAATTCATCAAGGTTTTCGATGAAGAAGCAAGCAAGCTTGAAGGCATATCTTTCCTGGCTCAGGGTACCATCTACCCCGACATTCTGGAAAGCGACGGTGTTAAGGCTCATCACAACGTTGGCGGTCTCCCTGAGGACATGCAGTTTGAGCTGGTTGAACCTGTAAAGTTGCTGTTCAAGGATGAAGTAAGAGTTGTTGGTAAGGCACTGGGTCTCCCTGCTTCCATGGTTGACCGTCAGCCTTTCCCTGGTCCCGGTCTGGGCGTAAGATGTCTGGGTGCAATCACTCGTGACAGACTGAATGCGCTCCGCGAGGCTGATGCTATTCTTCGTGAAGAGTTTGAGAATGCAGGTCTTAACAAGACTGTTTGGCAGTACTTTATTTCCGTTCCTGATATGAAGAGCGTCGGCGTAAGAAACGACAAGCGTTACATGGGTTGGCCTGCTATCATCCGTGCCGTTAACACCACTGACGCTATGAGTGCTACAATTGAGGAAATCCCCTACGAACTTCTCCACAAGATTACCAACCGTATTACCACTGAGGTTGAAGGTATCAATCGTGTTCTCTACGATCTCACTCCCAAGCCTGTTGGTACTATTGAGTGGGAATAAAAATCGCAGTTTTTTAAACGGCGTAAAATCGACAAATTTTACCCGTAAGCCATTCGGTGATACAGTTTTTGATACTAAATTACCGATGAATAAGTAAACAGTGGCTTACAGGTGGTACAATAAATACAGATAAAACAAAAAATTGTCACAGTACATTTCATCTTACTGTGACGATTTTCTATATATATTATCAGGCTGTCCATTCTATATAGGTGATACAGGGATTACATATCATCCTCATAACCATAGCCAATGCCTGTTTGACAATAAGGTGTTACCTTGTCAAAGTTATCCATCCATATCAGAGAGCCGTTAAACTCACAAAAGAATTCTTTGTACTTCATATTCTCCACAGAAGCAATTTCAAATCTACGCATTTCAAATGCTTTCAGGTAATCACTGAAATTCTCATCGTTCACATATCCGCCTATGATAAAGTTCTTGTTATACCTGTTAATCAGCTTGACATACGGCTTTAAGATGCTCACATTCGGGAAACCTATTACAACATCTGCTGACTTTATTATCTTGATGTGAGCAATATGCTTGCTGTTGTCCTTGACCTTGAATTCTTCTTTATGCTTTGCAAGAAACTGTTCCACGGCAATGGAATAGAAGTCATTATCTTCAGCAAGTTTTGACGGAACTTTTTCAATGACATACTTTTCACCTTCAAGCAAATCTGTCCATTCCTCAGGTTCATCGGAAATCGGAAAGCTTGTAATAATAAGCTTTTTAATTCCTAAGTCCTCGAAGTTTTTAATCATGTAAAGCGTCATGGAATCAGGTACACCATATCTCATGGTTGTATGTAAACAAACCACTTTATCTTGCAGATGATGGCTGAGCTTTTCAAGTCCTATGCATACTTCCTCCGGTTTCAGTTCTTCTGACCAGTTCTTTTTGTCATTCATTGGGACATACCTCCTGTAATTAGTATATTAATATATTACATCAATGTAGAATTTAATGTAGTTTTGCATTGTCTTTGAAACCTTGTATAAGCATTGCTATCCATTGCAGTGTTTCTTTTTGTTCTTCAGTGAAAGAGTCATTTGCTTTAGACTCTTTTATTATGTCGCAAAGCGTATTTTTCAGTGCCTTGTAAGTTCTTGGACTTCCTTGTACAACAATTTCCTTTTCAAGTATACAAGAAATTATGTAGTCTTGTTTTGTTAGTCCTGACAGATAAACTTTGTTATTCAGCAGTTCATTTTCTTCAGGTGACATTCTGAAACCAACAGTTACACTTCTCCATCTGCCTTTGGAGTCAAATGTTTTTTCACTCATTGTCCTCATTCCTTTCTTTATTAAGCCTGTTTGCAATTTCCGTTTGAGTGGACGGAAACATATGGGCGTATTTGTAAGTAATATCAATACTTTCATGTCCTACTCTGTTTGCAATGTCCACGGCAGAGAATCCTTGTTTGATAAGTAAGGAAACGTGAGAATGTCGCAAATCGTGTATACGGATACGCTTGACTCCTGCAAGTTTACTTCCTCTGTCCATTTCATGATGAAGATATGATTTTGTAATCTGAAAAATCCTGTTATCATCTTCAATGCCGTAAAATAAACCTATGCACTCTTTCATTTCCTCAGCCAGAAAATCAGGCATTGTAATCGTTCTTTTGCTTTTTGGTGTTTTCGGCTCTGTAATCACATCTTTCTGCCTGATACGTTGGTATGACTTGCTAATTTTTACAGTATTATGTTCAAAATCAAAATCCTTTGGAGTCAGTGCAAGGAGTTCACCCTCACGGATACCCGTCCAATAAAGCATTTCAAAGGCATAGTAGGAAAGTGGCTTGTCCATCATTTCCTCAATGAATTTCTGATATTCTTCTTTTGTCCAGAATAACATCTCTCTGGCATATTTTTTACCCATACCTCCTGCTTTTACCACAGGATTTTGTTTCAGGTCATAATGTGCAATCGCATGATTGAAAATTGCGGAAAGCTGACTGTTTATTGTTCTGAGGTAAGCTTGTGAATAAGGCTTGCCTTTCTCGTTTCGATAGCCAAGCATTTTATTTTGCCATTTTAACACATCAGAGGACTTGATACTGTTTATTGGCATTTCGCCAAAAAAGGGAAGTATCGCAGAATCTATAATAGCATTTTTTGTCTGCCATGTATGCTCTCTGATTTTGTGGAGCATATCTTTACGATATACTTCCACAAAGCTTGCAAAGGTCATACTAAGGTCATTCCCATCACTCAGTATAAACTCTTTTTCCCATGCCACAGCATCTTTCTTTATTTTAAAGCCTCTTTTTGTTTTTTTCCTGTGCATACTGGTATAGCATGAAACATAATATGTTCCACGTTCTTTGTCTTTATAAACAGGCATTTAAATCGCCTCCTTATCATCGGTATAGCCGTAAATTCTTTCGTTGACGTACTTTCTGCTGATTTTTCCGGGGATAGTAATAAATTCCCTTGAAGCAAGTTCTTTATTCCATTCCTGAATCATCAGATATGCTTTGCTGACAGATACACCAAGCATTGAAGCTAACTCCTTGGCAGTATAAAAATAATTTTTCATGTAAATCTTCCTTTCAAATTCGATTGTTTTATTTACATAAAGCCTTCGGTTATTATTCCTTGACTTTATTATTAGAACGCTTTGGCTACGTCTTTTTGTGAACTGGCTGTGAATTTTAAATCAATCAGCCTTTTTAGGTCTGTATTTTTCGTGCTTGAACTTTTTCTTTTTCGGAGTTGCCATTACAATGGGATTCCAGTAGTCATTAATGCTTGCAGAAACATAATAGTGTCCATCTTTCCCATAAGGTTTAATATCTTCTCTTTCAGCGGATTGTACAAAACCGTCCATGATAAAATAATCCTCCTTTTTCCAACTCATAAGCTTTAAATTGTCCTGCAAACATCTCGAATGCAATACCGCTTTTTCGCCTGCAAGTTCAGAAAAGTTTTTCTGCAAATTTTCACATAAATAGCCTATCATGTTATTAAATGCATTTTCATCTCTTTTAGGCACAACACCAACTATTCCAAGCCCCCAGATTTCTTCGATGAATTGTTGCTTTGTATTGGCATCAAGGTTGCAAAGCATATGAAAATGCCAGTTTCCATTTTCATGCCTTGCAAAAGTCGTTACATGACGGAAATTGTCATAATGTTCATTCATACGTTTAATGAATTTTGAAAATTCTGCCTTAGCTGTTTTCAGGTCTGTAAAATCTTTCTCAGGAAAGCTTTTTGAGTTAAACGTCAGGTAAAAATGTGCAGTGCATTATACTCATAGAAGTTGTTTTTGCATAGATGTTTGATTCTGGCACAAAGTTTATCCAATCGCAAGTGTTGGTTAAATTCAAAATAGTTGCCTGCACCTACTGGTTTTTGTGGCATAATATAACCATTATTTTGTTTCTTTCTTGCGTTCTTATTGTTAAGAAGTTTTTCTATGCACGCTTTATCGTCATCTATGACGCTCTCAATCACAGTCCGACATTCATCAAAATATTCTTTATCTTTAAGGTCATAGTCGCAAGGCATATTGTCTTGGAAATTGTCGTATATATTTGTTCCTTTTCTGCCTATGCTGAATATTATTGATGTGTTTTCATTTTCTTCATGTGAATTCATAAACCCACGCTCCTTTAATTTTATAATTTAATCAATCCGTTTTTGCTGACCTTTTCAATGAATTAATTACACTTTATATGCATAGACGTGTTACTAACAAGTACACATACTTTTTGGTGCAATGTACTCTTGCTTGTTTGAATGTCCTTAACTTAAAAAGCCAATGTCCTATTTTTGGCAATTTTTCAAAACGGCTGAGGTATTGTTTAAATTACGGTTTCAAAGCTGAAAATCAGTAATTTTGAGGTGAAATTTGTATATTGTGTATAGCTATATAGTTTTGATGCGGCTAAACTTCGTAAGATGTTACAATTTAGAATGACGTTTCATCATTCAAAATTTAGGTGCATAAAAATAAGCACAATCAGAATAAAACTGACTGTGCTTATTTGTTGTATATATACTTGTAATTCAAGAATGTACGAAACTGACGGGAAATTTTCTAAAAGTGACTTGAATAAACAGGACTATTATTAATTTTTCATAAGAATCTAACCTGAGTAATTATTATGACCTCAAACTCTAAATTTTCTATTTTTCAATAATGTCCCTTAAAATTTCATATGTCAATTTCAGAATATTTCAAAGATGATTGAGTTTTAAAACTTTCACAAGGTTTTTTACACCAACTTTATTTTTCATTTTTTGTAGGTGGATTTTACTTCACTGCTACAACAAATTTTACCTCTATGAACCCATAACTTGAAAATTTCATAGAATTTTACTTCCATGACCTCAGGGGATATGTACCTCAAATAATTTTAATAATGCTTTCAATATTATGTCCGTTTCAATTATTTATCTGAAAAAAGGTGAAAAAAATAAAGCCCTATCGGCTATAGAACATCATTAGTATCTTTATCATCTGGGGTGGTGTCTGCTAAACTTCCATCGCCACCAAAGTATATTGTTGAGTCATAAGAACTTTTGCCAATGCCTGAACGTGAACCAATACTGTATCTACCTGTTGTTTCATTGTCATTTAAACCATTACTTTTTGTAATTGTATAAATTGTTGGGAGTGTTATACTGTCTTTAAATCGGAAATATTGACTAAGCTGACCGTTATATGTATTCTTAAAGTTATCTACAAAACCATCTAAACGGTATAACTGGTCTGTATCATAATCAGTA
>CAZQMA010000023.1:0-30562 GCA_964594275.1 uncultured Ruminococcus sp.
ACAGCAACCGATCTTCTTCACTGTACTCGGTGGTGCAGCCGTAGCTTTGCGCCTTTCGTTGCATTTCTTCTTGATATATGGTCATTGGGTTACCTCCGTAAATTCATAAAAAATAGGTACAAAAAAATGCATGGACTTTTGTTGATCCATGCGTTTGGCAGCTTGTATTTGGTTTTGTGCTGGTTCGAGACATCTCAGAGAGGGAAAACGCCTTTTTTACATCTACAAAATCGGCTGGTAAAATTTCGGTCGTAGAAACGGCGAACCCCCCGATAAAATCGGGGGGTTCGGGGGCAATATCTTTTTCATTGCCCATTGATGGTGCGGATGACAGGACTTGAACCTGCACGGGAATACCACCAGAACCTAAATCTGGCGCGTCTGCCAATTCCGCCACATCCGCATGTTTATATTATACCATAAAAATCATACAATGTCAAGAGTTAAATTGTACACCTAAAAATACTGTCTTGACAATCTACCTCAAATGGGATACAATAGAATAAAACAACCTGAAAAGGAGCATTTATGAACGACGTTATTCTTGATGAAAATATAACTCCAAAAGCAATTCTTATAGGAGTGGACACAGGCGAATTTGACGCCGAACTCTCCCTTGACGAACTTGCAGAACTTGCTCAGACCGCTGGTGCAGAGCCTACTATTCATGTAATCCAGAGACGTCCTGCCTGTGATAGTGCTACTTGTATCGGCAAAGGCAGACTTCTTGATATAAAAGCGGAATTAGAAAATAATGACATCAGTCTTGTCATCTTTGACCGTGAGCTTACCGCTAATCAAACACGTAATATTGAGGACATTCTTGATGTTCAGGTAATTGACCGTACAACACTCATTCTGGATATATTTGCACAGCGTGCTCAAACTAAGGAGGGCAGAATTCAGGTTGAGCTTGCACAGAATCAATACCGTCTTGCACACCTTGCAGGCAAAGGCGTTATGCTTTCACGTCTCGGAGGTGGAATAGGTACAAGAGGTCCAGGTGAATCTAAGCTTGAAACCGACAAGCGACACATCCGCAGGCGTATTGATACTCTAAAAGAAGAGCTTCGCAAAACTGAGAAGCGACGTTTTCTTCACCGTGAACGCCGTAAAAAAGACGGCATACTCTCCATTGCCATCGTTGGTTACACAAATGCGGGTAAGTCAACTCTCCTTGGCGCACTGACCGACACAGGAATTGTAGGCGAGGACAAGCTCTTTGCTACCCTGGATCCCGCATCCCGTATGCTTAACCTGCCTGATGGCAGAAACGTTATGCTTATTGATACCGTTGGACTTATAAGACGTCTCCCTCATCAGCTCGTGGAGGCTTTTAAAAGCACACTGGAGGAAGCTGCAAATGCTGATCTAATTCTCAACCTTATTGATATAAGCAATGATGATGGCATGGCACAGGCTGAGGTTACAGAGGAACTTCTTCGTGAACTTGGCTGCGATGATATCCCTCAGATTTTTATTCTTAATAAGTGTGATAAACTTTCTGAAGATATTCATATAAATACTGACGAACGAACCGTTCTCATTTCTGCTGCAAAAAAGATCGGTCTTGACAAACTAACTGAATGTATCGCAAATAATCTTCCTAAAACCTCACAACGCATGAAGCTACTTATCCCCTATAATAAGACTTCATTTATAAATGATATTAGGCAGGAAGGCATTATATATTCTGAGGAGTATCTGCCTGAGGGTACACTCGTTGATGCCCTTGTGAATGAAAAACTCTGTTCTAAGGCTGAGATATACAGTAATCTGTAAAGCATAACAAAAACTGTCAGAAGGCGAACACAGTTTATAGTGTCAGCCTTTTTAGCTCTTATTTCTTCCGCCCAACTGCCAGAAAGCCACTGCACTTGCCGCAGCTACATTCAATGAGTCAACGTCGTTAGACATTGGAATACACACCTTGTAATCGGATTTTTCTATGGTTCCTGTACATAAGCCATAACCCTCCGTTCCAAGGATAATAGCAAGCTTCTCTTCCATTTGTAATGCAGGATAATCTATGTCAACGCTTTCCTCAACCAGTGCCATAGCAGCTGTTTTAAAGCCGAGATTGTGCAGTGCCTTCATATCAGTAAAATTGCTACGCATGTATGTCCACGGCACCTGAAAAACTGTACCCATTGCTACTCTCGATGAACGTCTGTAAAGCGGGTCTGAACAGCCGGCAGTAAGAATAACTGCATCCATATTCAACGCTGCTGCACTTCGGAAGATAGCTCCCACATTAGTGGGATTAACTACATTTTCAAGTACAGCAATTCGCTTAGCATCTTTGCATACATCTTCAAGCGTAGGCAACTCTCCCCTGCTCATAGCGCAAAGTGCACCTCTGATAAGCTTGAAGCCCGTTATTGAGACAACGGTTTCTTCGTCTGCAATAAACACAGGTACATCACTACACATCTCTATTATTCCTGCCGCTTCACCTGTTACGTGCCCCGGATACATGAGAAGTGACAAAGGCTTATAACCACCCATAATTGCACGTTCAATAACCTTGGGACTTTCAGCAATGAATACCCCGGGCTGAGGTTCATTTATGTGTTTTAGCTGAGCCTCTGAGTAGTCTTTATAGTATTCAAGTTCGGGAATGCTTATGTCGGTAATTTTAATTATATTTGCCATAGTCGTCTCCTTAAATCAGTTTCTGTGTTACATTTTATCATATATCAGCTTAGTATGTCAATAATTAAGTTTATCATTGCATTATTTATTACAGTATGCTATAATAATAATAATAAAGAAAAACGGAGATGTAGCTTTGAAAAATATACTTACAACCAATAGTCTGAATAAAGAGTATCTCTTCGCTCCCTTATCTGCGGCGAAAAATACAGAAAAAGCTTTCAGCGAACAGCTTGAAAAGATTGCTGAAAGTATTCGCTACAAAGTCCATGATTGTCCTATTATACTGATTGCAGGTCCATCAGGCTCCTGTAAAACTACAACGTCAAAGATGCTTGAAGCCATATTTGACAGCACTGACATGGAAACTCATACTATCGCTCTTGACAACTACTTTCGTACAATACCTGAAGAGGACTATGACGATATAGAAAACGGCAAAATCGACCTTGAGTCCCCTGATCGTTTGAATGTAGAGCTTCTCTCAGAACATATGAAGAAAATAGCTAAGTGTGAACCTATTGAATTACCCGTATACGATTTCGCTACTACTACAAGCAAAAAGTCAGGCGTAATACTCCAGAGAAAACCTAAGGAGCCTGTTATCTTTGAGGGAATACATGCACTAAATCCTGACGTTATAAGAATACCGCAGTCCAAACGGTGCGGTATTTATGTAAGCGTTCATACTCATATTCAGACAGAAAATACAACTATGCATCCTCTATACCTTCGTCTCCTCAGACGAATGATACGTGATCGGCAACACAGAGGACGCTCACTTATCAAAACTCTTTCCATGCTTAGTGAAGTTGAAAGAGGAAAGAATCAGTTTATCAAGCCTTTTCGCAGATACGCAAACTACGAGATAGACACGTTTCTTTCATACGAACCGGGCGTTTACCGTAACATTCTGCTCCCTGAACTTGAGGAGATACTCATTAACAGCTCTTTGTCTAAAGAATCAAGAAACACACTTAACCTTATATGTAAAACTCTCCGTGAAATCAGCCCTCTCACTACAGATATAATATCCCCTGATTCCCCCATTCGTGAATTCATTGGAAACATATAAAATAAAACGGTCAAAGGCTCTTACTCCTTTGACCGTTTTTTCTTTACCTTGCTTCAATAATATACATAAGCAGTCTTACTGCATCCATGATATTTACTGTTCCATTGCTATCCATATCAGCTGCGTCAAGATTCAGTTCATCCTTTGTAATCATGTTTACAATGTATTTTCTGATTTTCACTACATCAACCATACTGATTGCATTATCGCCGTTCACGTCACCCTTGTTTACTTCAGGTGTCACATCATCTGTAAGAATATTTGTTGATGTGGTGGTAACTGCCTCTGTTGTGGTGGTGGAAGACTCGGTTGTTGTCTGTTCCGATACATGATTCTTAGTAGTAGTGGTTTTTGTGGTGGTTGTTTCAGTTGTTGTAGGATGAGTTGTAGTTTCAGTAGAAGTCGAGGTTGTTATTGAAGGGATTGTTTCGGTTGTTGTAGGATAAGTTGTAGTTTCAGTGGAGGTTGGGGTTGTTGTTGAAGGGATTGTTTCGGTTGTTGTAGGATAAGTTGTAGTTTCAGTGGAGGTTAGGGTTGTTGTTGAAGGGATTGTTTCAGTTGTTGAAGTAGTGGTAACTACAGGTTTTTCATTGCTGAGATAGGAATTAAGAATATCAGCCCAGTATAGACCCATATCCTTGTAACCTGCTTCATTGGGATGACAGCCATCCTGAAGTTCTGTATCTCTGTCAACAACACTGCATACATCAGCGTACTCTATGGAAAGCCCTTCAGCCTGAAGCTCGCTTACCAGAGTTTTAATAGATGCATTATATGTATCTATATAGTCATAAACAATATCTGCAAAATCCTCGGAGCTATTCTGCCACTTAACATCACCATATGCCCAAAGCCAGTCATTGATGGCAACAGCATTGAAATATGGTATAGTTGTAAGGAAGAGAACATCATTTTCGTCAGTCATATCAGCCATAATGGTACGAACAAGATTTTCAAGACGAGCTTCAATTCCATCGTTATACGCACTTAATATATCGTTTGTACCTATCTGGAGCAGAACAATATCAGGGTCACACATATTAATCATATCAGTGCTTTCAATCATTTCAAGAATACCCTGTCTTGTTTCTGTGCCGGTAATATACTGGATAGCGTAACCGCTGTAACCTGAATGATCACCGTCATAAGTAAAGGTTTCACCATTATCAGTATAGCTGTTACCGCCGCTCTTTGCACCCACCATGTCTATATTGTATCCCAGTTCTGTCAGCTCATGATAAAGATACTTTCTATAGCCATCTGCTCCAAAATATCCATCTGTAATAGAGTCACCAATACACATAATTTTAATTGCTTCACCGTCTGCCGCATCTACCTTTGCAGTCAAGCTTACGGGAGTTGTTGATGCACCAGCAACCAGTACACCCGCTGTTAGAACGGCAAGCCATTTGCTCTTTTTCATAATATTCTCCTCCTGTTTTAATGCCCTTACCTCAGCAAAAAGCACGTTTCCTCATCTTATAGCTAAATTTTACCATAGTTAACACATTTATTATACTCCTATATTATTAAAACAATCTTAAAAAACAGAGACCGTCTTAACAAGACGGTCTCATAACAGTACAATTAATCGTGAAGCTTACGATGGTCAATTACACGAACAGCCTTGCCCTCACTACGAGTAATAGTCTTAGGCGCAACAAGGTGAACTCTGGGAGAAATTCCGAGCATGGTTTTGATAGCGGAAGCCAACTTCTTCTCGCGAATTTCCAGTACATTCTTAGCCTGCTTGTATTCGTCAGGTGTCAGTTCAACGTTGATGTCCAGTGTATCGGTATTGTTTACACGGTTTACTTCAATCTGATAATTAGGTGTATAACCCTTGTTCAGAAGAACAGTTTCGATCTGAGACGGGAATACATTTACGCCTCTGATAATCAGCATATCATCGCTTCTGCCCATAGGTTTGCTCATCTTGATGAGTGTTCTGCCGCAGGAGCACTTTTTTCTGGAAAGAACGCAGATATCACGTGTACGATAACGAAGGAGTGGGAATGCTTCCTTTGTAAGAGAAGTAAACACTAGTTCGCCCTTTTCACCGTCAGGGAGAACTTCACCTGTTTCAGGGTCAATGATTTCAGCAAGGAAGTGATCCTCGTTAATGTGCATACCGGTCTGTTCTTCACACTCGAATGCTACACCCGGACCAGATGTTTCAGTCAGACCATAAATGTCGTAAGCCTTGATACCCAGTGATTTTTCGATATCACAACGCATTTCTTCTGTCCACGGCTCGGCACCGAAGATACCTATCTTCAGCTTGTTATCCTCAGGCTTATAACCTCTCTCCTTGAGAGATTCACCGATATATGCAGCATAAGATGGTGTGCAACAAAGTATTGTGGAACCAAGATCCATCATAAACTGAATCTGACGCTCTGTATTACCCGAGGACATAGGCAAAGTAAGACAGCCTACCTTATGAGAACCACCGTTAAGACCGGGACCACCGGTAAATAGACCATAACCATAACATACGTGGCATACGTCCTCGTTAGTACCACCAGCAGCTACGATAGCTCTTGCACAGCACTCCTCCCACAGGTCAACGTCATTCTGTGTGTAGAATGCAACAACACGTCTGCCTGTTGTACCAGAGGTGGACTGAATACGTACACATTCGCTGAGAGGCTTAGCCAACAGACCGTAAGGGTACTGATCACGGAGATCGGTTTTAGTAAGGAAAGGAAGCTTCTTCAAATCATCGAGAGTCTGGATATCATCGGGAATGAGACCCTTCTCATCCATAAGCTGCTTGTAATAAGGTACGTTTTCATAAACATGCTTTACCTGTTTTCTGAGACGTTCCTCCTGAATCTTTCTCATGTCCTCATAAGCCATGGTCTCAATACCAGGCTGGTAAAAACGCTTTTCCATTGTTTTTTACTCCTTTGTAAAATAAGATTATTCCGCTTATGTGCGGTAAAAACACTTGCCAAAACTCTCCAGAGAGAGTATAATAATGACAACACTATAAAAACAGGAGGCAGAAAAATGATTATTGATTTCCACACCCATGTATTTCCTGATAAAATTGCTAAGCCCACTATTGATTTTCTTGCGTCAAAAAGCGGCTATGTGCCCTATGGCAACGGCACTCTTCAGAGTCTTATCTCCCTTATGGACAAAGGAAGAATCGACAAAAGTGTTATTCTTCCCGTTGTTACAAAGCCGTCACAGTTCAATTCAATAAACACATTTGCAGCTTCTATTAACGATACAGAGAGGATAATCTCATTTGGCGGCATACACCCTGCTGACGAAACACCTGAAGCACATCTTGACGAAATAAAAAAGATGGGACTTTATGGTATAAAGCTTCATCCTGACTACCAGGGTACATTTATTGATGATGAACGTTACATAAGAATCATTCGATATGCTTTTTCTATCGGACTTCCCGTTGTAACTCATGCAGGCGTTGATGATGGTTGCACAGGCGAGGTGAAATGTACACCAGACAGAATTCTACGTGTACTCGATGCCGTTTACAAGGGTGGCACACCATCAGAGCCTGAGCTTATTCTTGCTCACGGTGGCGGATTCAAAATGTACGATGAGGTAATCAGAAAACTCTCGGGATGTCCCGTTTACTTCGATCTTGCCTATATATCCGAATATGCAGATGAAGAAACTCTTCTCAGAGTCATAAAATCCCATGGAGCTGACAAAATTCTTTTTGCTACAGACAGTCCCTGGAGTGATCCGGGCATAAGTGCCGAACGAATCAGACATCTTCCTCTCACAGAGAATGAACTGCAAAAAATCTTCTTTAAGAACGCTGTTTCCCTTTTAGAAAAACAACTATCATCTATTTTACCATATTACGTTTGATTTTTCAAGTATTTTCCTCTCATTTCGACAGCTAATTGTAAAAAATTTATATTTCATCAAAAAAGCGCAGATTTTAAAGCTTAATCTGCGCCTTATTTTTATCATTTAAGTATATCATACCAATTAGAATTGACACCAACTGCATTCTGAGCATAATACACAAGGACTGACGATGCATCCATTATCTCAACTTTGCCGTTTCCGTCAACATCAGCAGAGTCTGGATAGGCTTTATTATCAAGTCCCGCACTTAAACCTGCATAACATTCAAGGATATTTGCAGCATCAGTTATGTTCACTTTTCCATCTTCGTTTACATCGCCCGTGAGGGCTTCCGTATAGAAAATGCGCACATACTGCTCGCAAATCTGTATTCCATCCTCAGTTACATATTCATTGCTGCCTAATATTTCAGAACCGGATTTTTCGGAAATCTCGGCTGTCACATAGAAATAATACTGACAACGCTCTAAATCTTCAAAGCCAGAATCTTTGATGAGAATATCCTGAGAATACTCTGCTAAATGTCTGCCCGGAACATCTATTGTAATAGTATAACAAGACGCATATTCTCCTGTGTCCACCAGATACTCACAGCAGCTAAGATCCATACGGTAAACAGATTCTTTATCTTTGCTTACAGGAATAGTTGTGTCATAATATCTGAAAATACCCTCAGGTTCAGTTTTATTTACGGTTATATCAAGTTCTGTTTCGTTCTGAGTGAAAACATATACAGAGCCGGAATTGTCATGAATGGTAATTCCATCACATACGCTCAGAAGCTTTGCGCTCGAAACATTAGGTGTAGCTGCCATTACAATTGCAATTGCAATTCCAGAAAGAGTGTTATTCATTGCTCTTCTCCATAATTATGCTTCAGGAGCTGTCTTATAATAGTTTATACCTGTAACTGTAAATCCATTAGTAATGAAATCCAGAACAAAGCCGTCAGCCGTCTTATACCGGTAAGTCACACCATCAGACACTTCACATTTCTCTGTACCATATGCTGAGTGAATATCGTCAATGGAATCGCCTACAGTTACACCCTTATTGGTACATACCTTGTTTTCTGTAATCTTAATATCGGTAATCTGCTCCAAACCACTTATAGTCTCAGTAGTTACGCTGAATCCATCAAAGATATAAAGGTTCGCCTCTGTGCCACCGTTTGCAGGAGTAGCGGGAACATTATCCTTTGCCATAGAAGTAAGTCCTGACTGCGTATCGCCTACTTGCATAGTCTTGCCGTCAAAGGTAAAGCAAAGGTCAGTTGCGGGAGTAAAGTGACCATCAGGCATGTTTACCGTTACAAGAGTGCTAGTTGTGACTTCGGTGTGAACTGTTGCAGGTACAGTTGTTGTAGATGTGGTCGCTGCCGTTGTCTTGGGACGGGTAACCGTTACAATTACTACCCGAGTTGCAGCTGTCGCACGTGTAGTGTTTCTGCCGCCTGTATTACCCACAAACTGCACTTTTTGGGAAACAGTAGTTTCTGTAGTTCCGGTTTCGCTTGTATCGGAATTTCCCGTGTCTGATGTTGTAGTAACATCGGAAAGAGTTGTTTCCAAGAATGTAGTTTCTGTTACCGCTTCTGAGGAAATAGTAACATCAGTACTCATTTCTATGAGAGCAGCATCATCTTCACCGTTATCAACGGATTTTGTGCACGCACAACCTACAAATAATGCAGAAGCCAAAGCTGAAGCTGTTACCAACGCAGCAAGTTTAAGTTCCATAATTCATTTCCCTTCTCTTATTGTTTAAATTTCTGATTATATAGTCCACCTATTATAATATAATTATACTCAAAAAAATTTTTGTGTCAACGAATTTTCCGCATTAATGCGAAAAACAGTGATTTTTTACGATTTACGCCCTCTCCTGTACTAAAAACTGTTGAAATTGAATTCTGTTTATGGTATACTATGGAAAGTAATATTATGCTATAAAAAACAAGGAGAAAATATAAATGTGTGATAAAAATTCTAAATGGACAGGCGCATGGGGTAATGCTATTTCCATTGCTACACGCCGACCCGAAAACTATGCTAAAAATCTTACCCTTCGTTATCCTGTAAAGATGCTTATTCCAGGTACAGCTCTTCGCATAAAGCTCGATAACTTCTGCGGAACTGAATCCGTAACCATTACCTCTGTCTTTGTTGCAAGGTCAGACGGAAGTTCTGACATCATAAAAGGTTCTTCCCTGCCCATTACTTTTAACGGGAATAAGTCTGTTACCATTTCCGCAGGAGAATATGTTTATAGTGACCCTGTGAATATGAACGTTAAAACCAATGATGATATTGCGATTAGCATCTATCTCGGTGAATTTACAGAAATGCGCTCAGCTGTTCTTATTACAGGTCCTCTATCAAAGGGACATTTTGCTATAGGTGATTTTGCAAATGCCGAAAAGCTTCCTGAGAACGCCTCCAATAAAACAAACTGGTTCTATTTTTTAAGCGATATTGAAGTTCTCTCCGATGAAAATGCCCGCACTGTCATCTGCTTTGGCGACTCCATTACAGCACAGGCATGGCCTGACTATCTCATGGAACGTACACTGAAAATATCAAGCGGCAATACCGCTGTTATCCGAAAGGCGGCAAGCGGTACGCGAATTCTCAGACAGTATGACAATATTGTTTACGATTCATACGGATTAAAAGGCGATATTCGCTTTGCTAGGGAAATTCTCGTTCCCGGAGCTGACGCTGTTATTATTCAGCATGGTATAAATGACATCATACATCCAGTTGGCACAGAGATAAACAAATTCCGCC
Organism: uncultured Ruminococcus sp.; assembly: GCA_964594275.1. Classification (GTDB taxonomy): domain Bacteria; phylum Bacillota; class Clostridia; order Oscillospirales; family Ruminococcaceae; genus Ruminococcus_C. Next base: position 10,378 of record CAZQMA010000023.1, read on the forward strand.
CATGGAGCGATTTACCAACAGCGGAAGAAATAATTGATGGTCTCAGATACTACATTCGCATTGCCCGTGAACACGGATTAAAGGTTTATCTGGGTACTCTCCTTCCCATTGAAGGCTGGAGAACATACGCAGACTTTCGTGAAAAGCTAAGATGCACTGTAAACAATTGGATACGCAACACCAACGAAGCTGACGGATGTATCGACTTTGACAGAGCAGTATGCGACCCAGCTCGTCCTTCTCGTTTTGATACAGGCTGTGATAGCGGTGACCACCTCCACCCAAGTTCTGAAGCTTATAAGCGTATGGCTGACGCTGTCCCAGAAGAGCTTATTTACTAAAATTTTATAAAGCTTCTTCTGTCACATTGACAAAACATACAAAAAGTGATATAATTTTATCAGTATATTTTTCAACATACGAAACACAATAAATCCAAGCTTCATAACAAAGGAGGAGTTTTATAATGAAAAAGAGAATCGGTATTCTGACAAGCGGCGGCGACTGTCCCGGTTTAAATGCTACCATACGAGGCGTTGCAAAGGCATGCTATGAAATGCTGGGGCAGGATAATGTTGAAATTGTTGGTGTAAGCAATGGCTACTATGGTCTTATACACAATATCTGTCGTGAAATGAAACCTGAAGATTTTTCGGGCATTCTCACAAGAGGAGGCACCATTCTGGGTACAAAGCGTCAGCCCTTCAAGATGATGACGGTTATCGGTGATGATAAGGTTGACAAGGTTAAAAACATGAAGCAGACCTACAAGGATCGAAAACTCGACTGTCTTCTCACTCTTGGCGGCAATGGTACTCATAAGACGTCTAAACTTCTTGCAGATGAGGGGCTTAACGTTATCGGTCTACCTAAGACTATCGACAACGATATCTACGGCACAGATGTAACATTCGGATTCCATACAGCGGTTGATATTGCAACCGATGCCATCGACCGTCTCCATTCCACAGCAAACAGCCATTCCCGTATTCTTCTCTGTGAAATCATGGGTAATAAAGCAGGATGGCTTACTCTTTACGCAGGTATTTCCGGCGGTGCGGATATCATCCTTATTCCTGAAATTCCTTACGATATTGATAAGGTCTGTCAGTCAGTTGTAAAGCGCAGTGAGAACGGTAAGAATTTCTCAATTATCGCAGTGGCCGAGGGCTGCTTTGATACTACAGAGGCTAAGCTCAAGAAGAAAGAACGTGCAAGACTTCGTCAGGAAGCAGGTTTGGTAACTGCTACAAATCGTATTGCAGCTCAAATTCAGCAAAATACCGGTTTGGAAGCAAGAGTATGTGTTCCTGGTCACATGCTCCGAGGCGGTAATCCAAGCGCATACGACAGACTGCTTGCTACGCAGTTCGGTGAATATGCAGCTCAACTTATCCGTGATGAAAAATACGGTATGACCGTTGCTAAGGTAGAGGGCAAAATTACAGCCAATAAGCTTGATGACATTGCAGGAAAGACTAAGTTTGTGGCTGCTGACGACCAAATTGTTACAACAGCAAGAAATATAGGCATTTCTTTCGGTGATTGAGTGATTCATTAAAAACTCACATAATTCTAACATAATAAAAGCCTCACTATTAAACTGAAATAGTGAGGCTTTTTATTATTTTGCCTTAGGGGCATCACTTCGCATAGTAAGAGCAATGCGCTTTCTTTTTAAATCAACGTCAAGAACACGTACCTTTACAACCTGCCCTACCTTCACTACATCAAGAGGATGCTTTACTCTGCGATTTGCAAGCTGAGATATATGTACAAGTCCGTCCTCATGAACACCAATGTCTACAAAGCAACCAAAGTCGATTACATTTCGCACCGTACCCACAAGCTCCATACCCGGCTTCAGATCCTTCATTTCCATAATGTCGCCACTACGCATAAGAGGAGGCGGCAGCTCATCTCTGGGGTCTCGACCGGGTTTTGCAAGCTCCTTCACTATATCAGTAACTGTAGGAATACCAACGCCTACTCTCTCTGCGATTGCCCCGATTCCTTTTTTCTCGGCAAGTGCTGAAATCTCACCAAGGTCTTTTCCACTTAAATCACTGAGCGAAAATCCACACTCGGAAAGAATCTTGCTCGCTGCATCATAACTCTCAGGATGTACCGCCGTATTGTCAAGAGGGTTTTTGGCGCCGGATACTCTCAAAAAGCCTGCACACTGTTCAAACGCCTTTGGTCCCAGTTTAGAAACCTTTTTAAGTTGCTTTCTGTCGGTAAAGGCACCATTCTCGCTTCTGTATGCTACGATATTTTTTGCAATTGTCTGATTAATACCCGAAATGTGGGATAAGAGCGAGAATGATGCAGTATTGAGGTCAACGCCTACGTGGTTTACGCAATCCTCAACTACACCGTCAAGAGCGGACTTAAGCTCATTTTTCGGCATATCATGCTGATACTGTCCAACGCCTATTGCCTGTGGATCAATTTTAACAAGCTCGGCAAGTGGGTCCTGCATACGCCTTGCAATTGAGACGGCACTTCTTAGGGATACATCATATTCAGGGAATTCCTCAGCTGCAAGCTTTGAGGCTGAGTAAACAGATGCACCCGCTTCGGATACTACCATATATGATGCTTCATGAGGAATGTTTTTAAGTATCTCTGCAACCACAGATTCAGCTTCTCTGGATGCTGTCCCGTTACCTATAGATACAGCAGTAACATGATGCTTTATAATCATTTTACGGATAGTTTCCTTGCCCTGCTCCATCTTTATACCTGCTCCAATGGTTATATATGCAACACCTGTATCAAGAACCTTACCCGTAGGATCAACTACAGCAAGCTTACAGCCTGTTCGGTAACCGGGATCAACACCTAAAACGGTCCTATCTTTAAGCGGTGCACCCATAAGCAACTGTCTTAAGTTTGATGCAAAGACCTTGATCGCAGCCTCTGATGCATTTTCTGTAAGTTCTCTGCGAATCTCACGCTCCACTGCCGGGAACAGCAGACGGGAAAAGCTATCCTCCGCAGCAGTTTTAACAAGCAGTCCTGCCTTGCTCTCATTCTTTACAAATTTACGTACCATAAGAGCTTCACCTTTGCCTTCGGGAAGAGCTATACTCACCTTCAATACACCCTCACGCTCTCCTCTATCAATGGCTAATACACGGTGTCCTACAAGCTTTTCTACAGGCTCGTTGTAATCATAATACATCTGGTAGGGTGTGTCCGCTTCTGTGTCCATTGCCTTGGAGAAAATCATACCCGAAAGTTGAGTAAAACGTCTCATCTGTTTTCTGAGGTCTGCGTTATTTGCCATTTCCTCAGCAAGTATATCCATTGCACCCCGGAGTGCTTCCTCTGTGCTGTTAACTTCCAGCTCAGCATCAACAAATGCCTCTGCTTCCTTATCAGGATCAGTCTTAACATCCTGTTCCATAATAATACGTGCAAGAGGCTCAAGTCCCTTGGATATAGCGGCAGAAGCTCTGGTTTTACGCTTAGGTCTGTAGGGTAGATAGAGATCATCTGCTTCAACAAGGGTTTCAGCATTCCTTATCTTAGCTGCAAGTTCCTCTGTAAGCTTTCCCTGGGATTCGATTGCATCAATTATTTCTTCCTTACGTGCTTCAAGTTTACGAAGATACTGGAGTCTTGTATCAAGTTCACGTAGCACCTGGTCATCAAGGGAACCTGTTGCTTCCTTGCGATAACGTGCAATGAATGGGATAGTCTTTCCGTCATCCAGAAGCTCCACCGCACTGTCTACCTGTGCTCTCCGAAGAGATAACTCATCTGCTATTTTCTGATTAATATCCATTTCTCATTTTCTCCTTGTTTTTAGTTTATTGCAAGTCCTGATGTATCATAAAAGAAGCTGTCATAGCTTCTTAGCAATAGTGCTGCAAGCTTACCCGAAGAAAGCTCGCTTATATCACCGCTGTTCTGCACCCATTCATAACTCAGCTTCAGGTCAACAAGCCTATTATTAAAAGCCTTTCTGTGCACAAGGTATTCCTGTTTACTCCTTTCATAAGGCTTGCCTTCATCGTCAAAACATTCGTAAATATATTTACCGTCAGATTTACTCTTCTTAAAGTACATACGCTGATAAATCTGCTTTTCATACATGTAAAAACAGCCCATAAGCTCCGATTCTGCATTATCGGAATAATCATTGTCGTAAGAAAGATAGAGCATTTCCTTAGTGTCAGGCGCATAAAAAAGTTCCATATGCTGTCCAATGTCGAAAAATCCTCTGGTTTCTTGCTGTGCCAGAAGTATCTCTTCAAGGGTGCAGTTTCGCACGTTAAAAGCTCGCATAGATGTTACAGCTGTGTCGCTGTCATACGCAATACTTATAAGCTCCGGACAACCATCATAATCCAAGTCAAGAAAGCAACATGCATTATAGCCGTTGTCAGGCTTTTCCATTATCCAATCTTCTCTATGATTTACAAGCATCATTACTATATCATCAGAGGAATAGACAATGTTTTCTGCTTCAACAAGCGGCAAGGATGCCGTTCTCTGCTTCCAGACGTATATGCCGCCGATCGCACCTACCAGCAACGCAGTTTCAACCACAACCGCAGTTATTTGCATAAGAATACGTTTTGTACGTCTGCTGAAAATTCCACCTGAGATTTCATCTTCTTCATCATCTACGTTTCCTTTTTTATGAAATACAGGAATAGGTATAAGCTCACTCCATATACATTTATCAGGTAGCTCAGCCCCACAGTGCATGCAGCGTTCAGCAAAATCATCTGTTTCACGTCCACATCTTTCGCAAACCACAAGCTCACTTCCTCTCAATAAGACATTTTATTCATTACACAGTATACCACATATTCATATAAATTGCAAGTTTTCTGTGAATACATAATAAAAATATCCGAAGTCGTTTTCAGACCTCGGATATTTTCTTAAAGCTGGATATAGCGTTTCAGAAGCCTGCGCGTCCAGCTTCCGTTCTTCTTGACAGGCGGAATCATGCGTATTAGACGTTCTATATAACGTGCAAAGCCGCCGGAAGCTGCTAAATCGGTGGTGTAAAAATTTCTGCTCCGATGGGACATATCCATAATTGACGTCATACTGTCCTCCTGAATTGCCATGGACACACCACATTGAGACAATCTCAAATCCATTTCAAAAGATGGGATATACATGGTGTAATTAGTGTGTTCTGTTTCAGCAAGAAAGAATCTCAATTGTCGCCTAAGCTGATCAGAAGTGATAAATGCCTGTATGCCAAGAACTCCTGATAAAATCGGATCGGTATACTTTTCCTGATGAAGAAGCTCAAGTATATGGTCTCCGTTGTAAATCTGTATACAGCGGCAGATACTTCTTACGCTCGCTCTAAGCATACTCATTCGCTGACAGCGTTCAATCATTGCTTCATCAGCACCGTTACATTCAAGAACCTCTCTCAGAAGCTTTGGCGGCATATGTAAAAAAGAGGGTACATCCTCAAAAAAGTATGCTGTCATAAGAGGATGCACATCTGACTTCATACGTGTATAGATTGTTCCAGGCTCAGCTTCTCCGATATGCTGATTAAGTGGTCTTGCCTCTGCAAGTTGTATCTGCATTTTACTGTAATAATACTGAGCAATAGCACTTTCCTGAATGAACGTTGTAACAGGTGGCTCGCCGGGCAGCATACGGACTAAAAGCACAGCTTTCATGCCAAATGCCATCCAACATTCATCAGATGACGGCAGTACTCCACGCTGCATACGATAATAGTTTATATTTTCATTCAGATAAAGAGGCAAGCGTTTGAGAAGCGTCTTTCCCTCAGGATATTCATCATTTTCTGGAGTAAGAACGTGAATGGTAAATCCTCTCTTTGCAGCGTTTATCATCTTGTCTGCCATATATTTAAAAGTAGACTGATCCATATCGTCAAGTGCGAATACGCCCCAATCGGTTATATGTATCTCCCCTGTAGTCTCTGAAGAATCAATCAGTTCCCAGAATACCTTTATAGATGCAGGAATGCGCTCATTAACTTGAGGCAGAAATATCTTTATTGGAACAGCCTGTCTGTCCTCTTTTTTTCTTTTCGGCTGCGGCTCATTCCACTTCATACCCAGTGCTTTTGCAAGAATCTCTATCTGCGCCTCCGGGTCATAGTCAACACTCCCAGGGGCTATTCTTTCAAGAATTCCATCAAGCTCGGCTATATTGGCAGACTCGTACAAAAACCGTGCGAGTTTCTCTGCAACAGCTGTTTCCAGATAGGAGTCGTTTCTGTATGTCATATAGCTCTCAACTGTGGCTTTGTCCTTTTCTGCTACCTGCGCAGCTTCTTCCATTGTCACCCAGCTCTGCTCCATAAGATGCCCAAATAATGTCTTTTTTTCCATAAACATGCCTCTTTCAAATACAATTAAGCCCACAGGCTCCACTGATACTCAGTATACCATACCCACAGGGCGAATTAACTCGATTCTGCACCGCAGATAGATGCTCATTTTTTAGAAGCTTGGTGTAAATCCTAGTCTTTTGTCGAATATGCACAGCAAACACTTTGGGGCAAATTTAACGGCTTTTTTATTGACGGAAGTTATAGCCTGTGTTATAATGAAAAAAATAGATTTCAGAGGTGAATCAGATGCCCGCAAAGCACCGAATTCTCATCGCAGAAGATGACCGTTCTATAAGCAATCTTATAAAAACCGTTCTTGAAACCAATAATTATGATGTTATATGTACTGATACAGGCGCAAACGCCTGTTTTGTTGCTGAGAATCATTGTCCAGACCTGCTTATTCTTGATCTCGGACTTCCCGATGTTGATGGTATGTGCATAATCGGTAAAATCCGTGAATGGTCAGCTATGCCTATTATAGTTGTATCTGCACGTACACATGAATCGGACAAAATTGCCGCTCTTGATGCAGGTGCTGACGACTACATCACAAAGCCCTTTGGGACAGGTGAACTTATTGCACGTATAAGAACTGCTCTACGTCACGGCGGTACTCCGTCCAGTCAGCAAGATATAAAACATTCAGGATGTTATCATGTAGGTCAGCTTATTATTGATTATGATAAGTATAGAGTTTATATCAACGGAAACGACGCCAAGCTTACCCAGAATGAGTTCAAACTCATTGCTCTTCTTGGCAGATACGCCGGCAAGGTTCTTACATATGATACCATAATAAGAGCTATATGGGGACCCAATGCAGCAGCTGACAATCAGATACTCCGTGTAAACATGGCAAACATACGCCGTAAAATCGAAAAAAGCCCTGCTCATCCAGAATACATCTATACTGAGGTGGGAGTTGGATACCGCCTGGCAGACAACGAATCCTACGAAGAGGCTTTGAAACGCTAAAAGTAAACATAATAGTATAATATAGTATAATAAAGTGCAGATGCCAAAGTGATATGCGTCCCAAAAGTTAGATACTTTTTGAGGCGCATATCATAGAGACGCCTGCACTTTTTTGTTTTTTATAAAGGTAAGGTAAAAGATACTACCGCACCCTTGCTTTCACCGTTTTTCGCTGTTAAAACACCGCCATGAGCTTTTATGATACTACGGCATACAGACAATCCAATCCCCATATTACGTTTAGCGTCACGATCACCAGCTATCTGTAAAGCATCAGCAAAAAATGGTTTGCTCTTTTCACTGAGACCGCAGCCATCATCTGATATTTCAAATAAGACCTCTCCGTCCCGCTCTGTCAGTGTTATTGCAATAATTGTATGACCATCTGCATGAAGAACTGCATTTTCTAACAGGTTGAATATCACTTGCTCAATAAGCACTGCATCCATTGGTACAAAGAAAACCGAATCAGGCAGACTTATATATATCTTTTCCTTGGGATACACCTTGCTGAGACGTGCCACAGCACTGGAAATAATCTCTTCAGGTAGCTCAGGACTTTTATGGATTCTGGATGTCCCCTCACCTATTCGTGTAATGGAAAGAATATTTTCCACTGAACGTACAAGCCACTGGGCTTCATCGTGAATATCACTCAGAAGAGCATCCCGCTGTTCATCTGTAAACTTATCCTTATTATCAATAATTGCCGCTGCTGAACCTGCTATTGATGTAAGAGGCGTTCTTATATCATGAGACACGGAACGCAGTAGATTGCCGTACATTCTCTCTCTTTCGACCTGTTCACGCATTGCATCACGCTGTCTTGCTCTGGATGTAAGCGTACTTACTGTCAAAGAAATACAGAGCATGATTATAAATACAAGAGGATAGCCTGTAATTGCAAAGTTGAAAGCGTAGTATGGGTATGTGAATGCAAAATTTACACATAAAACTGATATAACTGATGCAAGTACATCATATAGATAGCCGGTTGTGTACCTTGCAACAAAAATCAGTCCGAGAAAGAAAATCATAGCCTGATTATCAAAGCTTTCTGAAAACAGTCGTAGAATCTGGCATATGCAATAAGCACACAGCATGATTCCAATGGTCACACCCATATCCTTCCAATAAAAAGGAAAGAGATGTCTGCACATCTTAGATATATTCTTGAATGAGAAATTCTTCACTTATGTTTCTCCTTTGCAAGCTTCATAGCTTCATCAAGATAATCCCGGGTACATGCCTCAAAGCTGTATTCATTAAGCTCAACGGCATACTTCTTACAAAGCGTCTGAGGCTCAGATATAAGTCTAAGCTTTTCTGCGCGTTTAAGCTTCTTTAAAGCATATTCCATTCTTGAAGCAGCCACACGTCCCTCAGTTTTCCACGCAGCTTCAATTCTTACAACGGGATGACTTTTTGTATACTTTGCGCCGCCCGTTACAATACCGCAATGTGCCTTCATACGTGAAACAATATCAAGAGTTATGCCTATATAAAGTGAATCATCAGCACAGCGCAAAATATAGACATAATAAGGCTTGGTTTCACGTTTCATCAGCGGTACTTACCTGTGAGTATGACTACAGAATAGGGCTCAGCATCAACAAGAAAATCCGGCTTATTGCCATAACGGTTTCTAGTACTTGTATCCGTAAAAACAGTCCAGTCAATTTTATCGGTATCAGGCAAAAGATAAGATATATCCTTTTCATATACGTTACACACCACATAAATAAAGGCATCCTCATCCGTACCGTATTTCTTATGATCTTCGGCATAAAATGCAGCTATACAGTGAGACTTCTTATCAGGAAATGCTTCTGTACCACCGGGATAACGGAATGAAAGCTCAGGATAGCCTGTTCCGTTTACACCCTTATCAAATGTAGTATTGCGAAGTACAGGATGTGACTTTCTGAATTCTATCATCATCTTCACAAACTCATACATATCTCTTTCTGTTTCAAGTCTGCTCCAGTCAATCCAAGAAATCTCACTGTCCTGGCAATAAGCATTATTGTTGCCATTCTGAGAATTACAGATTTCGTCACCTGCATATATCATTGGAACACCGCGGCTTGTCATAAGCAATGCAAAAAGACTCTTCATCTTTCGTCTGCGGATATGATGGATGTGCGGGTCATCTGTTCGTCCCTCGAAACCATTATTGAAGCTTATATTCCAGTTGTTGCCGTCACGATTCTGCTCACCATTGCTTTCATTATGCTTATAGTTATATGAAACGAGGTCGTACATAGTAAAACCATCATGACAGGTAATAAAGTTTATAGAGCCATCTGCGCCGTGATTTTCATACATATTTTCCGAACCTGCAAGCCTTGACATAAAGTCAGAAGCATACTCTGCATTGCCACAGATAAACTGACGCATAGTATCACGATATTTATCATTCCACTCAGACCATCTGCCCCAGTGACCAAACTTTCCTGTAAGATAGAGACCTGCCGCATCCCAAGGCTCGGCAATTATAATTGCGTTTCTCAGCTCTTCATCCTCAGCTATATCCTTGGCTACAGGATGTTCCCAATCAGGAATACCGTCTGTACCTCTTACAAGCATTGGCGCAAGGTCAAAACGAAATCCGTCCACATGACACTCTTTATGCCAGTAACGCAGACTGTCAAGAATAAAATTCTTTACTGCGGGATGATTGCACTTAAAGGTATTGCCACAACCAGAGTAGTTGGCGTTTTTTCCGTCAGTTTGGCTGATATAATAAACTTCCTGGTCAATGCCTTGGAATGAGTAGCAACGCTCTTTCTCCTCACCCTCGGCTGTGTGATTGTATACAACATCAAGTATAACCTTGATTCCGGCCTTATGAAAAGCCTTTATCATTTCCTTGAATTCCTCCACCTGACCATTGTTCTCACCTGTCTTAGCATAGCCTGCCTTGGGTGAGAAGAAGTTCAGAGTGCTGTATCCCCAATAATTGAGGATACGCTTCTGATTGAAGAAACGGTTGAATTCCATTTCATCAAACTCAAAAACAGGAAGCAGTTCAATACAATTTATGCCCAGCTCTTTGAGATAAGGTATTTTTTCGGTAAGTCCCAGGAATGTACCCGGTGCCTGAGAACCGGAAGATACATGCATAGTCATACTGCGCACATGCGCCTCATAGATCACCAGATCTTTCATGGGAATATCTGGATATTCGTCATCTTCCCAGTCAAAGTCACCGGAAATAATCCTACCTCGGAATTTGCCGGAACGCTCAGGGTCAATATAGCTACACCAACTGGATCTTCCCGCTACACACTTTGCATAAGGGTCAAGAAGCACACGTTCCTTCTGATAACGCATCTCTCTGTATATATCATAAACGCCATCAAGAGAGTAGCCATATTCAATTTTATCTGTATCTATTCCGGAAACAAACATAGAATAGATGTTATTTTCTTTCATATCATCTGTAAATTCAAGCTCGGCAAAAGGATGCTTTTCTCCCGCACGGAAAAGCACAAGAACGCATGAGGAAGCATGTTCGCAGTAGAGAGCAAAGTTCACTCCTTTTAAACCGTCCTCATTTTTGCAGATTTCAGCGCCAAGCTTCCGGCTTATGCCTTTACTGTAAAAAAGCTTTTCATTGCTGCCAGGTACCATGAATGTTGTCATCGATTATCCCTCCTATATCACACTTTGATATAATAACATAAGTCTGATAAATATTTCAATACGATTTTGTGAAAATTAGCTTGGATATATTTTCGTCATTTTAAGACATTACTTGACAAAAAGCAAAAAAATTGTTACAATATAAAAGTATAAGCATGATGGCGTATAATGCCCTCAGCTAAGTATAAAATTATATAGAAAAATTGGGGCAAAAAAGCTCCAGATTGGGGGACAACATGATTTTCAGCAGTATTGACTTTATCTTTCGATTTTTGCCGATTTTCTTGATTGGCTATTATATCGCACCAAAAAATTACAAAAACCTAATTCTTTTCATCGGAAGCCTTATATTCTATGCCTGGGGTGACGCCCGGTTTATATGGCTGCTCCTTGTTACTATTCTGGTAAACTTTGTCATGGGCAAGCTCATTGCAGGTCACGGACAACACAATCAGACAGATAAAATGCGTAAGATCTTGCTGTGGTCGTCCATAGCATTTAACTTTGTGCTACTTATTGTCTACAAATATACGGGCTTCATTGCTGAAAATATAGGGGCACTCTTCGGTATAGCAATTGATATCAATATGCCCCTGCCACTGGGTATAAGCTACTTCACCTTTATGAATGTTTCTTATCTTGTGGATGTTTACAGACGAGATGTAAAGCCTGCAAACAACATCCTCACCCTGGGAACATATATCTCTTTCTTCCCGAAGATGGTTTCAGGTCCCATTACAGAGTACGGTGAAATGCTGCCCTCTTTGAGACAGCACAACATCTCTGTTTCCAACATTGAAGACGGACTCAAAACTTTTATTCTTGGTCTAGGCGCTAAGGCTATTCTTGCAAATAATATCGGTACACTCTGGGCAGGCATGTCACGCTACGGCTACGAAACGCTCTCCTGTCCTTATGCATGGCTAGGTGCATTTGCTTACAGTTTCCAACTTTACTTTGATTTCTTCGGCTACTCTCTTATGGCAATGGGCGTGGGCACAATGCTAGGATTTAGTATCCCTAAAAACTTTGACCATCCATATGCATCAGGCAGTATTTCCGAATTTTGGCGCAGATGGCATATTACACTGGGACGCTGGTTCAAGAAGTATATCTACTTTCCCCTTGGTGGCAGTCACTGTAACAAATGGAAGATAGTAAGAAACACTCTCGTTGTATGGGCATTTACAGGTCTCTGGCATGGTGCAAACTGGAACTTTCTTCTCTGGGGTATCATTCTCTTCGTCTTTCTCATGCTTGAAAGATTTGTTATTGGCGATTACCTTGCTAAGACAAAAGTTCTGAAGCATGTATATCTCTGCCTTGTGATTCCACTTACATGGATTGTTTTCGCACTCCCTGATATGAGTGACATCGGAACATACTTCTCACGTCTCTTCCCCTTCGGTGGTTCACCCGATTACGTTACAACTAAAGATTTCATTAATGCAATAGGCAACTACTGGTACATTCTCATTGCCTGCGTCGTTTTCAGCCTTCCTTTTACAGAAAAACTCTACAAGAAATACAAGAATCACTTTGTCATGAACATCGTACTGATTGGTATATTTGTATTCAGCATGATTCTTCTTCACACAACAGACAGCAATCCTTTTATGTATTCTAATTTCTAATTTCAGGAGGCACATATGAACAACATTATTAATATACTAAAAAGCTACCCGCTTCTTATTCTGACAATCATAGCTTCTATTATTCTGGCTATTGTTTTTGGCATAGAAACTGGCAAGGATTCTTCAAACAAATCTGTACCAATGCTTGAAAAAACTACTCCTATAGTTACAACTACCGAAATAACAGTCGTAACTACTACATCACCTGCTATGACTGATGGTTCAGGTAATACTGTTACAACAACTACTGTTTCAACAGAAGCCACAACAGAACCTACGGCATTCACATTTACCGAGGTGGACGATGATTATTTCAGTGATGCACTCTTTATCGGTAACTCACGTACTGTAGGACTTGCTCTTTATGGTTCTATGCCTGATGATGTTACATTCTATGCAACAGAGGGTATGAACATCTACGACCTTCCTACATCGTCAGCACAGATTCCGCCTAACTCCGGTCCTAAGGTTTCATATGAGTCACTACTCAATACTGAGAAGTTCGGCAAGGTTTATATTATGCTGGGAATCAACGACTTGGGAACAGGTACTTCACAGTCATTTGCTGAATACTACAAGGGCATCATTGATGAGATTCATGCAGCCCAGCCTGACGCAATTATCTACATTCAGAGCATTATCAATATTTCCGCTGCACGTCATGCACAAGGAGACATTATTTCCAACGATAACATCAACGAAAAGAATGCTCTTCTTGAGAAGCTTGCCAACAATGAATACATCTTTTATCTTGACGTAAACGAGCCTCTGAGAGACGAAAACGGCTTCCTTAATGCAGATTACACCTCAGACGGCATTCACCTTGGCGGCGGTTCTCTTTCACTGTGGGAGGATTACCTCTACACACATGCTATTGTGTAATAACTGATATTAAATATTAATCCCTCGATAGCTAAATCGAGGGGTTTTTCTTTATTCAGATTGAAGCTTTCGTTCAAGCTTTTTAATGCTATTAAGCTCAATAAACATCATAACAAGTGTTATTGCCAAAGCAATTATGTCCGCTACAGGTGCTGCATAAAGTACGCCCATGATTCCAAAGAATCGTGGAAGTGTTATCAGCAGTGGGAGGAGGAAAAGCACTTGTCTCGTGAGAGACAGAAATGCCCCCTTGTATGCTTTACCGATAGATGTAAAGAATGTGGACACTACCGGCTGGAAAAAATTGAAGATAACACCGAAGAGATAGATACGGAAAAACAGTACTCCAAATTCTACATATTTATCATTACCATCGCCAAAGAGCGCAAGAATTTGTGCCGGAAAAATATTGAATAAGAGAGATGCACCAACAGAAAGTATTGCACTGATTCCCAGTGTAAACCATAGGGCATCCCGCACTCGCTTATAATTTTTGGCACCGTAATTAAAGCTTTCAATAGGCTGGCTTCCCTGTGCAAGGCCAATGATAAATGAAAAGAACACCTGTGCTACCTTCATTACTACACCGGCGGCGGCCAGAGCAATCGTTGCGCCGTACTCAGACTCTTCACCATAGGTTTTAAGCAATTGGTTTATCACGATCTGTACAATCATCATTGCAATCTGATTAAAGAATGAACCCATGCCTATGGAGACTATACGTCCGATTACATTGAGCTTAGGAATAAAATGACTGAGTTCCAGCTTTACGGTTTTGAACTTACAAAGATAGCAGATTACCACTACTGCCGATACAAATTGACCTATAATAGTAGCCAGAGCCGCACCTGCCATACCCCATTCAAATACAAGAATAAAGAGTGCATCAAGCACAATATTGATAATTGCACCGATTATGTTACAAGTCATAGTCATCTGTGGGCTGCCATCAGCACGTATGAGGTGACCACCGCCTGTTGTGAAAATCAGAAAGGGAAAGCCTATTGCTGTTATACGAAGATATGTAGTTGCATACTTCTCAACTATGCCACCATCTGCACCACATAGGGACAGAATCTGTGGCATAAAAAGCTGTGTTACAATGCAAAGAACAACACCACACAGCAGCAACATTGTAGCCGAACTTCCTGCAAAAGTAGCTGCCCTCTTCTTATCCCCGCTACCCATTGAAAGGTTAAAGCAGGATGCGCCACCAATACCAAACAACAGTGCAAATGCAATACATGATGTTGTAAGTGGAAAGGCAATATTAGTTGCGGCGTTACCATCAATGCCAATCGCTTGTCCTATAAAAAGTTGGTCTACGATGTTATATAAAGCAGATACCAACATACCAATGATACTAGGCACTGCAAATTTACGCATAAGCGTACTTATTTTTTCTGTTCCTAAAAATGAACGTTCTGCATTTACCATTTTTGTGCACTCCTCTATTTAGTTTATCTCAGTTTATTTCAATGTAACGATTGTTACACCATCTTCACCTTCACCGAATACGCCAAGACGGAAGGATTTAACATAAGGCATACGTTTAAGTCGCTGATGTACAGCCTTTCGGAGAAGTCCTGTACCCTTGCCGTGAATAACAGTTACAACTGAAATATGAGACAATACTGCTCTATCAAGAAAGGCTTCCATTTCGTATACGCCTTCATCGCAAGCTCTTCCACGGATGTCAAGTTCCATAGACCCGCTTCTTTCAGTTTTAGCTGAGACTCTCCCCTGCTTCTTCTGGGCCTGTTTCTGCTTAGGCTGAGCCTGTGGTTGAGTTTCAATTAGACGAAGCTTTGACACTGAAACCTTTGTTTTCATAATACCCATCTGCACAAAGACATAGCCACTTCCGTCAGGGTTACCTGCCAGAACACCTTTCTGCTTTGTGTCGACTATCATAACCGTATCCCCCTGTTTAAGAGGTCTAGGAAGAACGTACTGCTCCTGGGGAATGTCGTCAAGAGGATTCGCCATATCATACATTTTATTGAATCGCTGCTTGCTTCCTGATTTTGCAGCAGATACAGCATCAGCAAAGTCAGCCTTTTCTTTTTCTTTTCGCAGCTTATCAAGCTCATCCAAAAGAGCATTTGACTCGGCTTTAGTAGATTCTATGATACTGTTGGCCTGGAGGCGAACTTGTTCAAGTCGTTGAGATTTCTCCTCTCTGAACTGTTCCTTTTCCTCTCGAAGTTCTCTTGCGTGTTCTTCTGCCTTTTCTCTTGCTTTTTCAGCTAATAAAAGCTGTTCCTCAAGGCTTTTTCTCGCCTGTTCAAGCTGCTCTACCGCTGTTTCAAAACGGGTATTTTCATGGCTTACGAGGGATTTGGCGTGGTCTATTACATGCTTTGAAAGTCCCAAAATCTCTGTAATAGCAAATGCATTCGACTTACCGGGTGCTCCTGTAATAAGACGATATGTTGGACACATATTCTCAACATCAAACTCACAGGATGCATTTTCTACGTCGGGCTGTTCTGTTGCATATAGCTTCAACTCCTGATAGTGAGTTGTAACCATGAGCTTAGCACCGTTGTCCTTTAAACGGGAAATAATGGCTTCTGCAAGAGCCGCACCCTCAACAGGGTCAGTACCAGAACCAAGCTCATCAAGAAGTACCAGTGAACGGTCATCCGCCTCTTCAAGAATATGGATTACATCCTTCATATGAGCTGAGAAAGTGGAAAGATTCTGTTCGATGCTTTGAGTATCACCAATATTTGCATAAACAGAACTGAACACTGAAATACGGCTTCCCTCTGCCGCAGGAATCAGCAAACCGCACATTATCATGAGTGTAAGCAGACCACAGGTTTTAAGAGCTACGGTCTTACCACCTGTATTTGGTCCTGTTATAATAAGTGCACGGTGTTTCTCACCCAAACAGAATGAAATGGGTACTACCCTGTCCACGGGGATAAGAGGATGTCTTGCCTTTCTAAGGTCTATAACACCGTCATTGGAAACTACAGGCTTGAATGCTTTCATTCTTACAGCAAGATTTGCTTTTGCAAAATAAAGGTTAAGCTCTGCACATACACCATGACTTGCAATAATTGAATCTGCCCATGCAGCACAGTCTGCGCAGAGTTCCTTTATAATGCGCTCGATTTCTTCCTGTTCTTCTGATTCGAGGAGACGAATATCGTTATTTGCTTCAACAACTCCCATAGGCTCAACGAAAATCGTCTGACCTGAGGCAGATGAATCATGTATAAGACCCTGAATCTGACCACGGTACTCAGCCTTTACAGGCAGAACAAATCTGCCGTCACGGAGTGTTACACGTGTGTCCTGGAGGCACTTCTGTACATCCTGACTGCGCACCATCTTATCAAGTGTGTCACGGAGATGCTGCTGCGAACGACTTATTTTACGTCTTATTTGAGCAAGCTGTACACTTGCTGCATCTGCTATTTCATCCTCGGAAAGAATTGAGCGTTCAAGCTTTTCCAGGAGATAAGGCACGGTGGTAAGCTGTGAAAAGAGATAGTCAAGCTCTGTTTCCATACCTGAACAGTGATCATACCATTCGGAAAGTGCCTGAATCTGTTTAAGTACAAGGGTAATATCCATTAGATCTCTGAGTGAAAGCTGAGCACCTGATTTTGCTCGTCTCAGTGCCATACACATATCCTTGAAGCAGTAAAATGATGGTGTACCGAAGCGCATTGCGAGTGAAAATGCTTCAGAGGTTTTACAAAGTTCCTCTTCTACGCGTTCAAGACTTGTCTGAGGCTTCAGCTCTAGAGCCATTTTCTTTGATATTTCATTAGAGGTCATATTGGCAAGCATTTCAAGAATCTTGTCAAGCTCTAATATCCGCTCATATTTATTCATATTTCCTCCGTTAATAATCATCGTAACGTTTGATACTTTTATAAAATTCAAGGGCTTTTGAGTGTGGCTGTATATTGTATCTGAAAAAATCTTCGCTATAGGCTGCAACTATTTTCATGGTTTTTTCCCCTGCACGAAAGTTAAACATCCGCTTATGGTCACAGCAACAGATAAAACGAATCATATTAAGTCCGCTTCTGTGCATGGGGTAGTACGGTTTATCACCATACTCCTCTTTATCAAAGCATTCAGCACACCAAAAACAGTTATCAACTACTGAAAAAACCAGATTTTCAGGCAGATACGCAAAGCACCTGTCACATATATACAGATTTGGCACTGCTCCAAGCTCCGTTGCAAGACGAAGCTCAAAGAGTGCTTTCAATGCTATTGCAGGTCTCCTCTCCGTAACCAGCATATAAAAAGTGTTAAGGAGAAGTCTGAGTATCTCGCTACCCTCGTAGTTTTCAGGCAGGTTTTTACGGGTTATTTCTGCAAAATAAGATGCCAGACTGTAAAATTCAAGATTTGAACGAAGATCGTAAAAAATCTGAATAGGTCTGGCTCCAAGAAAATAATATTTATCTTTACGCTTTTCCACACTGTATTCTGCGTAGGAAAAGAGCTGAGTTACTGCCAAGGTCTTATTATTGATTTTATTGACTCCGCGTACATAGACTTCCACTATGCCACTTTCTTCCGTAAGCAGCTCAATGAATTTGCCGTTATCACCGGCACTAGTCTCACGAATAACAAGTCCCGGAATTACTCCACGCATATTAATCAGACCTTTCTGAAGCATCAAACATCTCATATTCCCTGCGGTAGCTGAGATAGTCCTCTATCTTTCCTGTTGTGCAAAATACTTCCCAGAGTGTCACTGTGCATCACCTCCGGATATAGTATGCGAGACTATATCTGAAATTATGGCTGACAATCTTTTCAGATTTTACAGTCAATTATTATCATCAGCCAGTCCGAAGTTTTTGATTAAGCCTTCCTTGTTTCTCCAGTCCTCTTTAACCTTTACCCAGCACTGAAGATTAACCTTAATCTGAAAGAAGCGTTCAAGGTCGTTTCTCGCTTGAGTTGCAATCTTTTTAAGCATAACTCCACCCTTACCGATTACAATACCTTTGTGAGACATTCTCTCACAGTAGATAACTGCATCAATGTCAAGAATATCCTTATCATCACGCTCGTCCATACGCTCAATGCCTACGGCAATACCATGGGGAACTTCTTTGTCAAGGCTACGTAGAAGCTTTTCACGAATCATCTCTGCTGCAAGAACACGCTCAGGCTGATCAGTGAACTTCTCATCAGGGAAAAAGTGAGGTGCTTCCTTGGCAAGCTTCATCACCTCTTTCTCAACAATTGCCACGCCATCATTTTCGATAACGCTGATTGGAATAATTGTTTCAAAGCTATACTTTGCACTTAACTCCGTGATAAGAGAAATAAGTTCTGACTTATCCTCCAACAAATCAATCTTGTTTATGATAAGTATAACCGGTGACTTTGACTTCATAAGAGAATCAAGAAGCTCTGATTCTTCGTCACTTATAAATTTATTCATACAATCAACTACAAAAAGCACTGCATCCATATCTGCAACAGAACTTTTTGCTGCGTTAAGCATATGACTGCTGAGCTTGTTCTTGGGTTTATGGAGACCGGGAGTATCCATAAATACCATCTGAGTTTCGTTTACAGTCTTGATGCCTGTGATTCTTGTACGAGTGGTCTGTGGTTTACTGCTTACAGACGCAATCTTCTCGCCTATAATCTTATTAAGGAGAGAAGATTTACCTGCATTGGTACGACCCACAATTGATACGAAAACTGATTTTGTCATATTTTACACTTCCTCTGTCAGGAATGTGTCCTCTCTGGAAATACCCAACTGACTCAATACCTGTTCTTCCTTTTCTCTCATAATACGTTCTTCAAGAGGGCTTACCTCGTGGTCATATCCAAGAAGATGAAGCATGGAATGAACTGTAAGGAAGCCGATTTCTCTCTCCAGAGAGTGACCGTAAATCTCAGCCTGGCGCATTGCTGTCTCAAGAGAAATAACAACGTCACCCAACTGTGCACAGCCTGTTTCCTTATTAATGTCAAATTTACCGTCTTCGCCCAGCGGAAAAGAGAGAACATCTGTTACGCTGTCCTTATTTCTGAATGCTTTATTCAGGTTCTTGATTTCATTATTGCTTACAAATGATACGCTTACCTCCGCATCCTGTGTGAAGCCATCAAAGCTGAGTACAGCCTGACAGCAACGACGGATAAGCAAACGAATTCCTACCGGAACCTTAATTTCCTTCTGATTATTTTTTACTGATACCTTTACCTTTGAAACCTGCATCATTATCTCCCTTTCCGTGATAAAATTTTTCATATGCTTTGATGATGTCCTGCACAAGCTTGTGTCTTACAACATCCTTATTTGTAAATTCATGAATATATATATCGTCAACGGTACGCAATACCTTCATCGCTTCCAACAAGCCGCACTTGCGCTTATCAGGAAGGTCAATCTGTGTAACATCACCTGTAATAACCATTCTGCTCTGATCACCAAGACGGGTCAGAAACATTTTAAGCTGTTCTGAGGTTGTATTCTGAGCTTCATCAAGAATGATAAATGCATTGTCAAGAGTACGTCCACGCATATATGCCAGAGGTGCAACCTCAATGCTACCACGCTCCATATGCTTTTGAAAAGGCTCTGCGCCGAGCATTTCAAAAAGCGCATCATAAAGCGGTCTGAGATAAGGGTCAACCTTATTCTGCAAATCACCGGGCAGAAAGCCTAACTTTTCCCCTG
>CAZQMA010000024.1:0-29785 GCA_964594275.1 uncultured Ruminococcus sp.
GCGTCTGCCGATTCCGCCATATCCGCATATACCTTAACAACATTCAAATTATATCATAGTTGAATTTACTTGTCAAGGAAAAAATCAAATTGTAATATATATTTCACAAAATTATACTTGTGATATAATAATAGTGCTGATGAAAGCGATATGCTTTCATCAGCTATTTTTGTTTCATGTTTTTCTTTCTAAGAAGTTCAATGGCATTTTCGAGAAAGCATATATCCTCATCAGGCAGGTCTGTTACATCAAGGGTTTGCTTTTTATTTTCGATTCCCAGAAGATAATCCGAAGAAACATGAAATATTTTAGATAGCTTTATAAGAATTTCAGGCGACGGATAACGCAGTGACTGTTCGTAGTAGCTTACAGTCGCCTTTGAAAGCCATAGTTTGTCCGCTAATTGCTTTTGCGTAAGACCTGCCTGTTGCCTGAGTTCCTTTAATGTTGTTCCAAAGTCAACCATTATTGCACCTCCTGTATGAATATAGATTAACACATTATTGTATAACTAATTTCAGATTATTAGTATAAAAATAGTTGACATTCGAAATGTAGTGTGTTATAATAGTGGTGCAGAAATGCATATTACTTGAAAGGAAGAATGATATCATGAAGAAAAAATCAAAAAGAATTATTGCAGGAGTTATGGCGGTGTTCGTATGCTTCGGCATAACAGGTTGCGGCAGTGAAAAGAAAAGTATTGACGATATAACAGAAAAGGATATTGAAGAAGCTGTTGCTGAATTTGACAAGAATTACAAGGATTCTGACAATATGGAAGGTGAATCAGATATTCAGGAGATAGACCCTTTTGAAGAATTAAATGTAACATTCAGCGGAACTTATCCAGATAGCGAGATGCAATACAGCGGCGGTTCGCCCTATGTCAGCTTTACTCCAAGTGTGGAAAATGGCATTAAAAATGGTGACACAGTAACCATTACTGCTGAACTGAAAAGCAGCTATGAAAACAAATACAAGCTCACAGAAACCCAGAAGGAATATACTGTTGATGGACTTTGTTCTTATGCTATGCTCATTGAAGAAATTCCCCAGGATATGATTAATAAAATGAGACAGCAGGCTAATGATGGAATTGTTGCAGATACTGCTAAATGGGAAGAAGGGAATTCCCTGATCTCATCGGATTTCCTGGGATATTATTTCCTTACATCAAAGGAAGGATATTTCCAGTATCCTTTTAATGATTTATATTTTGTATATAAAAACACTGCATCAGTAACAGGTCTTAAAAGAGGCGGTGACGGAGAAACAAAAGAAACAGGCACAGAAGAATACTATACGTACTATCACTTTACAGATATTCTCTTAATGCCTGACGGTACATGTTCAGTTGACCTCAGTAACGGAGAACTTTCCTCTAATCGCATAGAAAGCGATTACGGCTACCGGGATCTTTTTGATGTATTTTATACATATAACGGCTACAAGGAACTTGACAGTATGTTCAATGACTGCGTTGCACAAAAAATAGAAACCTACAATTATGAATCAACGGTTCAATAATTAATTATGGAGGAAAATATAAATGATAAGAGTTGAAGAAATGCCGGTATCGGCACAGAAAGCATACAAAGTGACAAACATAGTCAGAAAGGCGGCTATGTTCATTGGCTGGGGTTTAATTGTTATACTGTGGATAATAGCTATTTTTTTAGTTGATTCCCCTGGGCTTACAGACTTTCTTTCTGTGCCAATATGTCTAGCGGGCTGTATTAGCGGAATAATACACGGAGAATTGGTCTATAAAAAAACAGTGAGGACACTGAAAAAATTCTCACTGATTGGACTTGCAATAGGCATGTTTGTATTTCTATTTCTGTTAGAGATATTCGTAATCACAGGGTCTATTTTTCTGATTGCAGATACGGTTCTTTTCTTTATGAAAAAGCCCCTTGTTTATCCTTTTGAACATAAGTACTTTCTTGAATCAAGAAAAGCACAGGAAGAAATCGAAACAGCTATTTATAATGAAATGATGCGCACAGCGAACGGTGAAAATGCCATGAATAAAATTCAGAAGCTAAAAGAAATGATGGAACAGGGCATTATCACAGAAGATGAATTTAACCGCAAGAAGACTGAGCTTCTTGATGAGATATGAAAGAAGTGAAGTGAGTAAAACAGCATTATATGACGCTTCCGATTGTCGAAAACCCCGATTCTGTAATCAAAGTCGGGGTTTTGTGACGGACTGAGACTGCCGTTTAATAGCGGCAGTCTTTTTTGTGTTCATCTGCCTTGAATTTAAATAAAACAGTTGCAATCTATCCTGGAATATGGTATAATGATTAAATATGACAATGACGGGAGAGATAAAGCAATGAGAGAGCATTACCTTGATAATGCTGCAACAACCAAAACCTGTGAAGCAGCTGTTAAAGCTGTAACAGAGTGCCTTACTGAGTGCTACGGCAACCCATCCTCGCTCCATAAGGCAGGATTGAATGCTCAGCGTAGACTTGAACATGCAAGAGCGGTTATTGCTAAGGCTCTAGGCTGTGATACTAGAGAGATAATTTTTACATCCTGTGCTACGGAAAGTACTAATACAGCACTTCTCAGTACAGCAGCAGCCTATGGCAGAAAGAGAAAGAAGATAATCACCAGTGCAGTTGAACATGCCTCAGTTAAACAGACCCTTACCCATCTTGCAGATGAAGGCTTTGAAATTGTGGAGATAAAGCCTGACTCTGATGGAATTTTTCGTGCAGCGGATTTTATAAATGCAGCAGACGACAACACCTGCATGATTACAATGATGATAGTGAATAACGAAACGGGACATGTCTTGCCTGTTAAAGAGGTCTTTTCAGTTCTTAAGAAGCGATATCCTCATATAATTACGCACTGTGATGCTGTCCAGGCATTTATGAAGTATCCTGTAAAGGTGAAAATGCTGAATACCGATTTTCTTTCGGTAAGCGGACATAAGATTCATGCGCCTAAGGGCGTGGGTGTTCTTTATGCTAAAAAAGGCGTAAAGCTTCGTACATTTATTCACGGTGGCAAGCAGGAAAACGGCAGAAGAGGCGGTACGGAATCGGTTCCTCTTATTGCGGGTTTCGGTGCGGCTACGGAAGAAATGGCAGGCACCATTGACAGTCGCTTTGACTATGTAAAAAGCTTGAATACTGCTCTTAGGGAGAAACTCAGTTCACTCGGTGATATAAGAATACTCTCTCCTCAGGATGGATCACCATATATACTCAGTATCGTTATCCCGAAAATACGCTCTGAGATTATGCTTCACTATCTGGAACAGAGGAGAGTATATGTTTCAAGTGGATCTGCCTGCTCTAAAGGTGCAGGAAGCGGCGTGCCTGAAACTTTTGGTGCAACTCATGAGGAAGCAGACAGTGTTATAAGAATAAGCCTTTGTCATGAAAACACCATGGAAGATATAGAAGCTCTTATAGAGGGCATAAACATGGGCAGAGAAGAAATCATGCATAGATAAACAGGAGATAGATTAAAATGGCAATGAATGAAATTATCCTCGCCAAATACGGCGAAATCGCTCTCAAGGGTCTCAATAAGAAAACCTTTGAAGATATACTTGTTAAGAATATCCGTAGACGTCTTAAAATGAATGGTGCATTTTCGGTAAGCCGTGCCCAGTCTACCATCTACATTGAGCCTAGGGATGAAAATGCAAATATTGACGAGGCAATGGAGGTTATGAAGCGTGTATTCGGTATAGCGGCACTTTGCCGTGCAAAGGCTTGTGAGAAGTCTTTTGATGCTATTGCAGAGCTCGCAAAAACCTACCTTGCCGAGGAGCTTTTGGGCGCACGTACATTCAAGGTAACTGCGAAACGTGCGGACAAGGCTTTCCCCATGAAGTCTCCTGAAATCTGCATGGAACTTGGCGGTGTACTTCTGGAGGCATTTCCTCATCTTGAGGTTGATGTACACAATCCCGAGGTTACGGTTACAGTTGAAATCCGTGACACCCATGCGTATATCCATGGTGAGAGCATTAAGGGCGCAGGCGGTCTGCCTGTAGGCTGTGGCGGTAAGGCACTGCTTTTGCTGTCAGGCGGTATCGACAGTCCTGTTGCTGGTTATCGTATGGCAAGAAGAGGCGTACACATTTCAGCTATTCACTATGTAAGTCCTCCCTATACTTCTGATCGTGCTCAGATGAAGGTTGAAGCACTCTGCCAGAGAATGACCGATTACTGCGGTAATATTGCTTTTTTCTGCGTTCCCTTTACAGAGATTCAGGAGGAAATTAAGCGCAACTGCCCCGAGGAGTACTTCACAATAATTATGCGACGTCTTATGATGGAGATTGCACAGAGAATAGCCGAGCAGGATGGTTCTGCCGCACTGATAACAGGTGAGAGCATAGGACAGGTTGCAAGCCAGACTATGGAGGGTATCAGCTGTACTGACGCTGTATGCAGAATCCCTGTTCTTAGACCTCTTATCGGTCTTGATAAAACAGAAATAATTGAGTCTGCAAGACTTATTGATACTTTTGATATTTCTACTCTGCCTTATGAGGACTGCTGTACAGTATTCACACCCAGACATCCGAGGGTTCGTCCTAAGGTGCAAGATGTAGAGGATGCACAGAACCGTTTTGACTTCACACCACTAATTGAAAAGGCAGTTGCCGAAACTGAAATGAAGATTTTCAAAATCGGCGGTGAGGTTATTCTGTAATCTTCGATTTTTTAATATAGTAATAGTATGTAATCTCTGAAAGAATTGTGAAAAGAATGAGAAGAATAAGCGTATCCAGTGAAGAGATTGTGCAAATCTATAAAGAAAATAGGAATGCACTTGACAAAGTACTTGAAAATATTGTACAATTACTTGACAAGAGGAAAGAAAAAATCAGCACAGCGGAAAGTTGTACAGGCGGACTTTTATCTCAGCTTATAACCAATGTTTCCGGCGTTTCGTCTGTCTTTGAAATGGGCGTATGCACCTATTCAAACAGGATTAAAACGAAGCTTCTTGGCGTGTCGGAGGACATTCTGAACACCTATACAGCAGTAAGCGAAGAAACCGCAGAAGCTATGGCAAGAGGACTTCAAAAAGAATCGGGCGCAGAGCTTTGTATTTCAATAACAGGTATTGCAGGACCCACAGGCGGAACGAAAGATCAGCCTGTAGGCACGGTCTATGTAGGAGTGCTTTATAAAGATAAGATATGTACTGAAAATCTCAGGTTATGGAATGTGTGCCCTTGTGATCGACAGGCAATACGTGAAGCGGCGGCTATTTGTGCATTTGGGATAGCTCTCAGGATTCTTATGGAGGATGAGGAATGCAGGAAGTAAAACAAACCAATGCATATGAAAAAGTGAATCACGATAATCAGGCTGAGGCTAAGACTTCCGAAGAAGCTGTAAGAGACATGCTTAATATGCAGCCACCACCAAAGAAAATAGAAATCAGTAAAATTGACAGTATAAGAAATGCTCTTGAAGAAATCTCCCGTAAGGAAGAAGAAGAAGAAATCTCAGCCAGAATCATTGAAAATGTGAGGATTGCAAGGGATCGCAAGGAAAACCCCAAGAAATACGCAGCTGAGGAAAGGGCAAGACTTGAAGCACTGCACAGACATCACAGGCGCAGATCACAAAAACATACACAAGGTATAGGTGGAGTTATCCTGCGGAAGGGTGACAGCGGAAGTGAAATATTCAGAAAATCTCTTTTCTGGTTTTCGGTATGCGTTTTTATAGGATGTATAATATGGATGTGTGCTGAACTTATAAGTCGTTTTCAGACTGAACAGAAGTACGACGATATAATAAGTCAATATCAAAGTTCACAGCATAAAACAACAACTTCAAAGAAAACTGAACAGGATAACATTGAATCTGACGAGACAAGTGAAATAGAGTTTGCCACTGAGGAAGCGACCTATGAGCTTTTGCCCGGAGCTGAAAATCTGTTGGAGCTTAGTGATGACGTTGTAGGATATATCACTATTCCCGATACGGTTATTAATTACCCCGTAATGCAGAATCTTGATGATTCAGAGGGCGAGGAATACTTCCTTTATCATGACTTTTATGGTGAAAATTCAAACCTGGGGTCTATATTTCTAGATTTCAGGTGTAGCTTTGACGTTGTAGGCGAGGATAAAAAGCTTGTCCGTCCAACCTCTGAAAACCTTATAATTTATGGTCACAACATGAAGAATGAATCCATGTTCGGCAGTCTAAAACATTATAAGGATGATGAGACCTATTACGAAAAGCATCCGCTTATAGAGCTTAATTCCAATTATCAGCAGTACACCTTCAAGATATACGGTTACTTTATTGCAGATGCGTTGGATACCACTGATACACGCTTTGAGTACTGGAATTATATAGAGCTTGATGATGAGGAATCTTTTTATGACTATGTAAACGAAGTCAAGAGGCGAACTCTCAGGCTCACAAATGTTGATGTGGAATATGGAGATATGCTTCTTACTCTATCAACCTGTAGTAGTGCCGTAAGCAATGGCAGACTTGTAGTATGTGCAAGAGCACTGCGTGAAGGAGAAGATCCTTACGAAGGTGTTGAGGGCAGTGTACCAAATCCCAACATTAAATGGCCTACAATTCATAGGGATAGCAGCAAGTATGATCCTAATGCTGAATTCGTTCCATATGGTTAATTCAGATGGAAATATTAATGAAAAGAAAGAGATGGTTTTTATGAAAAAGAATTTTTTGGCTTATGTAGCCGTTTTGTCTGCTTTGGCAATCACAACAACAGGTTGCAGCGGCTCTGAAATCAATCAAACAGCAGATGTAACAACAGTTGCAACAGAGGATAATAATGCCCCTAATATTACAGAAGCTGAAACTGCTACTGAGCCTGCTGCCGAGCCGCCTTATCTTGTAAAGGCAGAGGAGCTGCTTGCGCAAAATCCCGATACAATCGGTTTTATCAGTATTCCTGGCACAGATGTAGACAATCCCGTTGTACAGACAGTAGATAACGACTATTATCTGAGTATCGACTTCAACGGTCAGGCTCACCGTGCCGGTACAGTATTCATGGACTTCAGAAACACATTCAGCTGGGAAGAGGATAAGCACTCTGAGAATATCGTTCTCTACGGACACAATATGGCAGACAACTCCATGTTCGGCTCACTGAGAAGATACCGCCAGGATATGGATTTCTATAAGGAAGCACCTATCGTGAAGCTCAGCTCTAACTATAAGGAATACACTTATGTAATCTTTGGTCTGGTTATCACATCAGGCGCAGCAAATCCTCCCTCTGATGACCTTTACGCTGACCCAATGACATGGGAAGGTTTCCCTTACTGGAACATGGAAGAGCTTGATGATGAAAAGCACTTCAATTACTATGTTGACACAATTGAATCTATGAACATGATTGAGAACCAGAACGTGGATGTTGAATACGGCGATGATATTCTCACACTTTCTACCTGCTATTCTGATGAGGATAACTCCAGATTTC
This sequence comes from uncultured Ruminococcus sp., assembly GCA_964594275.1. GTDB lineage: Bacteria > Bacillota > Clostridia > Oscillospirales > Ruminococcaceae > Ruminococcus_C. The sequence goes on from CAZQMA010000024.1 coordinate 7,480, forward strand.
TTGTTGTAGCAAGAAGACTCCGTGAGGATGAGACGGAAAATGAAATGATAGCTCTGGTACAAGGCGTAGAATCTGCAACAGAAGCTGAGTAAAACTATGAAAGCAGTAAAGCTTATCACAGCCTGCTTTTTAGCAGCAGTTGTATCGGTATCAGCGATAATTTCAGATATAACAGTAGATGCAGATGGCAATATTCCGTCTGCATCTTCGCCTGCACTTCACAGCTATGAAATAGACGCAGAAGAAAAGGGCTTTCGCAGTACTGATACTGTCAACACAGCAAAGAAGCTTTCCATTGTCAAGTACGAACAGGTTGACCCTGTAGCAGCAGCTTTAAAGCAAACTATGAAGCCCGGTCAGATTGCCTCTTCCGTACTTGGTGCGGCAGCAGGGCCTGATGCACCGTTGTCAATGGCTGAATATATTGAGCCGGGGCAGTTCGCCTTTACAACCTACGGCTTTGGTCACGGTGTTGGTCTCAGTCAGAATGGTGCAAACGCCTATGCAACCTATGGTGGATATAACTACCAGCAGATTCTCTTTCATTACTATCCGGGTACATCTCTTGTTCAGACTACTATTCCAGAATATGTTACAGCAGGCGGCAAAACAGGAAGTGTAGTTGACATCGTATCCATGATTGTATACAATGAAATGTCCAATACAATGCATATGGAAGCCATGAAAGCACAGGCAGTAGCTGTCTACACTTATATTATGAATTCTGAAAGTGACAATAGTTCTCTTATATGTAAGGCGAATCCGCCTGAGAATGTTGTTGAAGCGGTAAAATCCGTTCTTGGACAAGCACTTTTCTATAATGGAAGCTATGCGCTCACTGTTTACAGTGCGTCCAGTGGTGGCTATACTGCAAGCTCGTACGATGTTTTTCGGACAAATTATCCTTATCTGATAAGTGTTTCATGTCCCTATGATGCAATGTATGACCCTCATTATGGAACGGTTACATATCTATCTGCTGAAACGGTAAAGCAGAAACTCCAGGCAGCCTATGGTGTTACACTTAGCGGAAGCCCTAACACATGGATTGTACTAAATGTAGGCGGCGGTGGTTACATAAACAGTGCTGTCATTGGCGGTACTAAAACCGTAACGGGTGAGTCCTTGCGAAGCGTTCTAGGTCTTAAAAGCGGCAGGTACACCTTTGTTACAGGCTGAGAACACGGTATAGAATTTAAGGCACTGATTTTTGGTCAGTGCCTTTTTGTTTATGCTATGAAGAACGCATTCTTTAAAAAGAAATATACCGGTATGGTAAAAGTGACGTAAATTTACAATTTACGTCACTTTTCAAAGATATGATACGATATATTTTACTTTATAAAGTCGTTTTTTAGATAATCTCTAACTTTTGGGGCTGTTCCCAAGAACGCCGCATGAAGATTATCAATATGGGCATAGATAAGAATTGCTCCTGATGTTATGGCTGCAATCACTGCGGGAATACTTGCTGTATGTAAGCCAACAAAAACAGGAAAGAGTACAGCAGCAGATGCAGGGATAAATACAGCATAATTAAGAGTAAGCATGAGAATGAGACCTAAAATAAGAAGAATCAGGAAGGCGAAGGGATAGTATGCCAAAACCATGCCACCGTATGCAGCCAGACCCTTTCCGCCTTTAAACTTCATATAGAATGGAAAAATATGACCTACAACCACGGCTGTACCTGCAATAAGAGGAATCAGCTGGTCGTTAGGAAAGATATGCGCCGTAAGCTTAATAGTGATAAACGCCTTGAAAATATCAAAGAGCATGACAAAAACGCCATAAGATTTTCCAAAATTCAGCATTACATTGGTTGCCCCAAGATTGCCGGTACCGTTTTCACGGAGATTCTTATTTTTTACTTTTGATACCAGTGCTGACGGACTGAGCGTGCCGATCAGATAGCCAAAAACTATACACAAAATAATTTTCATAGTATCCCATCCTTTTCTTAAATTAATAAAGCTTGTTGATCCTTGATTTATCTTGTTGTATCAATATATTGCGATAAAGTGTTTCGGAGAAAATAATTTTCAGTCGGCATATACCGACATTTTTTATTATGATAGCATATTTTTTATTAAAAGTCAAGCGCAAGACAGCTGTCACCGTAAATTTCCATAGTACTGAAATATCAGAATTTTGCAACGTGATTATTAAGGGATGATGTTAAATGCAATAAAAAAAGTTTAAAACGCAATTGCACCTATGAAAAAAATATGGTATTATTTAAATAATGAAAAATAAATTGTGCAAATGTAATGAGAAAAATATATAGCATTTGATTTTGCACAGAATCAAATTTAATTTAGGGAGAATTTAATTATGAAAAGAGCAAAAGCTTTATTTATCGCTTTAGCTATGTTTAGTACTATGTCCGTTATGGGTACGAGTATGGTATCAGTAGCAGAAACAACCACCTCTGTTTCTGAGGGAACATATCTTATCCGAAATGTAAACAGTGGCATTTATCTTGACGTAACAGATAATGATGCTAGGGACGGAGCCAATGTTGTACAGAACAGTGCGGAAGCAGGTGATGCAGGCAATATATGGAGAGTAGCATATGATGCTGACGGTTATGCATCAATCTATTCTATGCTTGGTGACGGAAATACCTACTGTCTCAGTATTGACAGTGATAATGTAAACATCTGCATAAAGACTAAGGCAGATACCGATAATCAGCTTTTCTACATTCTCGGTAATGATGATGGCAGTTGTTGTCTTGTTACAAAAGGCTCAGGCTTTGGTCAGACACTTGAGGTAATCAACGCCGAAACCGCTGATGGAGCTAACGTTCAGCAGTGGGTATTTAACGACCATACATATCAGAACTGGGAATTTATTCCTGTATCTTATCTGAACGGTCAGACAGGAATGGAGTGTACAACAATAGGTGAAATATTTGATCCAGGCGATTTGAATTCTGATGGTAAGGTGAACGTATTCGATATGATACTTTTCCGCAGGCTTCAAATCAGCGACAACATGACACAGAAGCAGAAGTATGCCGCTGACGTAAACGCTGATGATAGCGTGACTTTAAGCGATATGGTAGTACTTCAGAAACATATTCTGGGCATGGGAAAACTTAAAAAGCCCGATACAGAGATTTTGCGAAGATATAAGGGGATATCAGCTGAATGTGACAAGGCATACTCTGAGACTACCAATGCGGGCTTTGAAAGTGATGCATACCTTAATATGTACAACGAAATGGATGTCTTTGCTAAATGGAATATTGAGGTGGATGCTGACGGAGTATATGCCGTAACAATCAGATTTGCAAACGGCGGTTTAAATGCACGCGAGGTGCTTTGGTCACTGAACAGCGAAAAGTATGGCTATATGTCATCCTGTGAAGCAACAGGCGCATGGACTACATGGAATACAGTTACAATCAATATGAAGCTTAAAAAGGGCGTTAACATTCTCACTGCTCGTTCACGTACAGAGGATGGAGCACCGAATATTGATCACATCACAGTTGCTTCCACCAAGGAAGATGAAAGCACACTTACAGAAATTCCACCAGTCACTGCGCTTCCTGCATCACTTCCGGGCATTAACAACGGTACAGCAGGTATTGGCAGACAGATGGAATATCTGAACAGAGGTGTATGTGCAGTTGTTTCAGGAAATGGTATGCTTGTCTCCTGGAGAAGTCTTGCAACCGACTCTGCAAACACAACATTCAAGCTGTACAAGAACGGTGAATTCGTGGCAGATATAGCTAAGGATGCTCCAACAAACTATTTTGTTGATGGTGCAACTGCTGCTGATTCGTTTACTATTGACACATTCATGGACGGTGTAATGGTTGAGTTTGCACAGTCGGCAATAATTCTCGGAACTAAGAACAGTGCTCAGTCAGGCGGATACATGGAAATTTCGCTTGACCCACCGACACAGCAGACCATGCCTGATGGTACAACCTGTACATATACTCCCAATGATACATCTGTAGGTGATATTGACGGTGACGGTCAATATGAGCTTTTTGTAAAATGGGATCCATCTAACTCAAAGGATAACGCCAATAACGGCTATACAGGTACTGTATTTATTGATTGCTATCGCCTGGATGGAACAAGAGTATGGCGAATTGACCTTGGAAAGAATATCCGAGCCGGTGCACATTATACTCAGTTTATGGTATATGACTTTGACGGCGATGGTAGCGCAGAGATGATTTGCAAGACCGCTGATGGTACAACAGACGGTACAGGCATGGTAATAGGCGATGCAGATGCAGATTACAGAGGCACAGATGGCAGAATTATCAGTGGACCTGAGTATCTTACACTTTTTGACGGTAAGACCGGTGCGGCGAAACATACAATCGACTTTGAACCGGCAAGAGGAAATGTAGGTGATTGGGGCGATACATGGGGCAATCGCTGTGACAGAATGCTTGCAACCGTGGCATATTTTGACGGTACAACACCATCAGTATTTTTTGGCAGAGGCTATTACGGCAAAACAGCAGTTGTAGCATACGATGTAAAGGATGGTAAGCTTGTAAAGCGATGGAGCTACGACACAGGTACCAACTCCTCTGACCCTGCGTTCAATCAGGGTAACCATAGTCTTATTGCTATAGATGCAGACAGTGATGGAAAAGATGAGATTCTCTACGGTTCCGTATGCTTTGACGATAACGGTACGGTGCTCTGGAGTACAGGCTTTGGACACGGTGACTGTATGCAGGCTGGTGATCTCTTCCCTGAGCGTCCTGGCGTAGAAGTGTTCCAGGTACATGAGCATCATTATGTCTCCGAGGTACATGATGGCGCAACAGGAGAGATTATTCACGAGGTACAGGGTACAGGTGACGTTGGACGCGGTATTGCACTTAACCTTACAGCAGATTATCCCGGCTGTGAGTTCGCAAGTATTGCAGATGGCATGATTTACTATTATAATCCCACTTCAGGTCAGGTTGAAGCAACAGGTTCTTACTGGAACGATATCATCAAGTGGAGTATGAACTCTGCAATCTGGTGGGATGGCGACCTTGAACGTGGTGCCATGGACAGAACCATGATTGAAAAGTGGGGCAAGTCAAGAGTATTCACCGGTGACGGCAACTATAACAATTATACAAAGTCCAATGCTTGTCTCACAGCTGACATATTCGGTGACTGGCGTGAGGAGATTATTCTTCAGGCTGACGATGGTACTAAGCTTCGTATTTTTGAAACGACATTTGAAACTGATGTACGTCTCTTCACTCTCATGCATGATGCACAGTACAGATGCGGCGTTGCAACAGAAAATACAGGTTATAATCAGGCACCCAATACAAGCTTTTTCTTGGGTACAGGCTATGACCTACCCGAAGTTCCCATAATCTATACATACAAGGCTAAGTAAGAATTTGGAGGGGTAAAACGATATGAGTAACGTTAAATCATATCTCAGTCGCATAGTAAATGTTCTAATATGTATGGTGTTTGCTGTGTTTATGGTGGGTGGACTGAGCTTTTCACAGTTCACCACAACCGCTTCGGCGGATTCCACTAACTGGAAGTTTGATCTGGGTGCAAATGTCACGAGCGGTTATACAAGTGTAAGCGCATCTACCGCATATAACGCATCTCAGGGCTATGGCTTTGCAAACACAAGCGGTGTAAAGAATGTTTCCGCTTCGGGTAGCGGTGCACTGAGCGATGCGGTGCAGTTTACTGACACAACCGACAACAATAATACCTTTAATGTTGACGTTCCTAATGGGCTGTACAGCGTAACAATTACGCTGGGCGACACAATGCGTACTAGCATATTCATCGAGCATATGCTCCAGATTGTGAATATGATGGGCAATAACGCTGTTCATACAATCCAGGTGCCTGTCACAGACGGTCAGCTGAATGTCCGTGCCGCACCCGGCAAGGATCCCTATGCATTTTCTATCAGTGCAATCGAAATTAACCGGATTTCATCAGACCCTACTCTTCCAAATACAGTATGGATGTGTGGTGACTCGACTGTATGTAACTACTATCCCTTAGCAACAAGCAGCCAGGCAGGCTGGGGACAAGTGCTGAACGAATATCTTCCAAGTGACTGGAATGTGCAGAACATGGCAGCCAGTGGTCAGTATGCCAAGGGCTTTGTAGATGCGGGACAGTTTGATGTTATCGAAAAGAACGGAAAGAGAGGCGACGTTTTTATCGTATCCATAGGCATAAACGACACCAACTATTCAAACGGTGATGAGTACTATGCCACAGTAACTGATATGGTTAAACGTGCCAAGGCAAAAGGCATGGTTGTTATTCTTGTAAAGCAGCAAGGCAGATGCTCCGACCTGAATCGCAATCCTCTTCTGAGTGGAAGATGGTTCGGTGGTCAGCTTGATCGGATTGGTGAGGAACAGAATATTCAGGTAATCGACCTTTTTAACCTTTTCCAGGACTATAACCTTGCCAATGGTGGTTATGAATCTGCTCTCACACGTTACTGTGACGGTGACGATCTTCATCCCAACAGAGCAGGTGCCAAGGTGCTGGCAGAGCTTGTCACAAAGCAGATTGACTGGACTTCTATTAAGAATTTAGGGGAAAATCCTGCGGTAAGCACCGGCGCAGTTATTGACACTTCCCTCACATATATGTTAAGCAATGTAAATAGTGGTCTTTACATGGCGATTGAGGGCGATGCTCCTACTGATGGTTCAAATGTAATACAGCAGTCTAATAATAAGCTTGATGAACGTTTTCTCTGGACATTTGAGGATGCCGGTGACGGTTACTATCATATTTATAGCGCACTTGAGGGAGGTAAACGCTATCTCCTTGACGTTGCCTATAATGGTACTGAAAACGGCACAAATATAGGTATCTGGGGCGATACAGACGCAGACGCACAGCTTTTTCGGCTTATTGACAACGGTGATGGAAGTTATATCATTACTACCAAGACAACAGGCAGTAGCAGTGCTATTGAAGTAAAGAATGCACTCACAACGGCAGGTGGAAACATTCAGCAGTGGGAGAAAAACGGTCACAATTGCCAGTCATGGTTACTTGAAGCAATGACTCTTGCAACCAAAGAACCTTCTGAGGTGCAGGCGGCAATAATCGGCGACATCAATAAAGACGGCAATATAAATACTTTCGATCTTATGCTTCTTAAAAAGCATCTTAATAAGAACATCCTTGATGAAGCAGGGCTCAAATCCGCTGATGTAAATGCAGATGAAACAGTCTCCATTGCAGATGTAGTTGTAATGCAGAAATATGTCCTTGCAATCAATAACGAACAGGTCAACGCTATCGGCAGTACAGCTACCGTTGGTTCAGAGGATTACTATTTTGCCATCGACCAAACCTACAATCGAGGCTGGCATGAGGACACAAACGCAGGCTTCAAGGGGGAAGCGTATGTAAACCTTGATAATAAAATAGGTACATTTGTAGAATGGAAAGTTTCTGTTCCCAAAGCAGGTAATTATCTCTGTCTCTTCAATGTAGCAAACGGTAGCACATCTAACCGTCAGATGCGAATTGATGTAAACGGCGCAGCCGACTACTGGGTACTTGATTTCCTCTCTACCGGCAACTGGACAACATGGACTGAGCAGAATATAGTTCTTCCTATGAACAAGGGCGAAAATACAATCAGACTTACATCATTTATGGGTGATGGCGGTCCCAACTTTGACTATATGCGTATGATTTTGACTGATGAACCTATAGCAGAAATCTATGTTCCGTCTGTAGCGGAAAAGCCTGACGAGATTGTTGATTCCGGTACAGTTTACATTGCAGGTGACTCTACTGTACAGACATATCGTTCAAGCTATGCTCCACAGCAAGGCTGGGGTGCTTACCTTGAAAATTATATTACAAGTGACTATACAGTAGTTAACAAAGCGATAGCAGGCAGAAGTTCAAAGAGTTTCTACGACCAGGGCAGACTTCAGTTGATTCTTGATGAAATTGGTACAGGTGACGTCCTGTTGGTGCAGTTTGCAATTAACGATTCAGCAGCCTCTATTGCGGACCGTTATGCACCTGTATGTGGCAGTATTCCCGGTACATCAGGTAGCTACGAGTGGTATATTGCACAGTATATAGAGGGTGCTAAGGCAAAGGGCGCAACCCCTGTGCTTGTAACAACCACAATTGGACTCAAGGCTTACAGCGATGGTAAATTTGTAAACAGCTATGGTAATTACTGTGATGCTATGAAAAAGCTTGCGGAGTATTACAATATTCCATGTGTAGACCTGAATACTCTCATGGTTAATCACTATAATTCCATAGGTTACGATGTCGCATATATGTATCATATGTGCTCGGCAACAGAGGGCGGTACAGACATGACCCACTTTACAGAGACTGGCGCAAATGCTGTTGCTAAACTTGTAGCGGAAGAACTGAATCGTCAAGGCATAATCAGTCTTAAATAATTTACTATTTTCCTAAATCTATATTCTCAATAAAAGGCAATGCCGCCCCAATCAGTTTAAAGCTGTAAGGGCGGCAATGTTGTTTTTTGCAGTATGACAAGATATGGTTTGACTAAAAGAGCTGTATGTGGTATAATAAAAGTAAAAATAAGTTTCGGAGGTATCTTGTTATGGTAAATATTTATACATCTGTAGAACAGCTTATAGGACGTACACCGCTCCTTGAACTTGTAAATATTGAAAAGGACAACGGACTTAATGCGAAAATTCTTGCTAAGCTTGAATATCTCAATCCTGCCGGCTCTGTAAAAGATCGTGTGGCAAGGGAAATGCTTGATGCAGCAGAAACTGAGGGAATTCTCACTGAAAACAGTGTAATAATCGAGCCTACCAGCGGCAATACAGGTATTGGTCTTGCATCTGTTGGAGCTGCAAGAGGATACCGTACTATAATTGTAATGCCTGATAGTATGTCCATGGAGCGTAGAAAGCTTATGACAGCATACGGAGCGGAGCTTGTGCTTACTGACGGAAAGCTGGGCATGAAGGGTGCGATAGCAAAGGCAGAGGAACTTGCTAAGGAAATTGATGGCAGTTTTATTCCGTCACAGTTTACCAACCCTGCGAATGCCATGGCTCATATAAAAACTACAGGTCCCGAAATATTTGAGGATACTGACGGTAAGGTTGACATATTCGTAGCGGGCGTAGGTACAGGCGGCACTGTTACAGGTGTGGGCAGATACCTTAAATCAGTAAAGAGCGATGTGAAAATTGTTGCAGTAGAACCGGCAAACTCTCCCGTAATCTCAGGAGGGACTCCCAGCGTGCATAAGCTCCAGGGAATCGGTGCAGGTTTTATTCCCGAGGTTCTGGATGTTTCTGTTATAGACGAAGTAATCACGGTTTCAGACGATAACGCCTATGAAACCGCAAGAGCAATCGGCAGAAGGGAGGGCGTGCTTGTGGGTATATCATCAGGTGCAGCAGCATTTGCAGCAATAGAGCTTGCACGTCGTCCGGAAAATAAAGATAAGAACATTGTCGTTCTTCTTCCTGATACAGGAGACCGTTACCTTTCTGCTGACCTTTTTTAACATCAAAGGAGAAATACAGTGCTGAGAGAAAATAAATACAAGGAAAACAAGACAACCATCTCGGATATAGCGTCTTTTTTAAGCTCAGAGCAGGAATCAGACGACGGCAAGCTCCATGAATTCCAGAAGCTCATGTCTTATTACCGCTGCGCCATCATGGAAATCGCTACTAAGCTTAATGTGCTTAATGAAGAGTTTTCTCTGAGATATGAGCGAAATCCAATAAGTGGTATAAAGAGCAGACTGAAACAGCTTTCCAGTATTAAGGAGAAGCTTGAACGGAGAGATTTGCCTTTTACCCTTGAATCTATAGAGACAAATCTCAATGACGTTGCAGGAATAAGAGTTGTATGTTCTTTTCCTGATGATGTGTACATGCTTGCGGAAGCACTTTTGAAGCAGGATGACATAACCCTTATTTCACGTAAGGACTATATCGCAAATCCCAAGCCAAACGGCTATCGCAGCCTCCATCTTATTGTAACTGTACCCATCTTCCTTGCCCATGAAAAGCGTATAATGAAAGTTGAAATACAGCTTCGTACCATTGCCATGGATTTCTGGGCAAGCCTTGAACATCAGCTGAGATACAAAAAGGAACTTGATTTCACCGAGGATATGATGAATGAACTTCAATATTGTGCAGAACTGAGTGCAGAACTTGACTCTCGTATGGATTCGCTGCGTGAGCGTATCCAACTTCTGCCGAAGTAGGGTGCCATCTATGAAAAATAATGCTTTACATAGTATAATGCAGGAGTATCGTAAACCTGTTTGGAACAATTTCACAAGGGCTGTACGCGAATTTAGTATGGTTGAAGATGGCGATAGGATAGCTGTCTGCATTTCAGGGGGCAAGGACTCCATGATTCTTGCCCAGTGTATGGAAAAATATAGACAGATAAGCGGTATAAGTTTTGAGCTTATCTGTCTATGTATGGATCCGGGCTACAATCATAAAAACCGCCAAAGAATCCTTGACAATGCAGAAAGTTTAGGGCTTACTCTTGATTTATTCGATACAAGGATTTTTGAATCCATAAATGAAAGCGGTAATCCTTGTTTTCTGTGTGCAAGACTGAGAAGAGGTGCACTCTATAAGGCAGCACAGGATAGAAACTGTAACAAGATAGCTCTCGGTCATCATTTTGACGATGTAATCGAAACCATACTCATGGGAATGCTATACGGCGGTCAGGTGCAGACTATGATGCCAAGACTCAGAAGCGAAAATTATGAGGGTGTAGAGGTTATCCGTCCGCTTTATTATGTGAGAGAATCGTCGATTATTGACTGGGCACAGACAAATGGGCTGAGCTTTTTAAGATGTGCATGCAGTGTTACATCAACTATAGATTCAGATCGTCAGAACAGCTCTAAGCGGCAGGAGATAAAGGAGCTAATCGCTTCACTGAAAAAGTCAAATCCCGATATAGAGCATCATATCTTCCGCAGTGTGTGGAACGTTGACCTCAGACGGATTATTTCTTATCATAAGGGTGACGAGAAGCATCATTTCATGGATGAATTTTAAATAAGTGCTTTTCAAACTCTGAAAAATGTGGTATAATATACTTCAGTAAATTTTGCAATGAGAAATGAGGTCAAAGAATGACAGATATAGAAATCATAGAGCTGAAGCGAAAAGCTCTGGAGCATTATTTCAGAAAGCTTAATTCGCCTCAGCAGACTACGGTTTTCAGCGTTAAAGGTCCTGTACTTGTACTTGCAGGTGCGGGCAGTGGAAAGACTACGGCTATAATTAATCGTATAGCGGGCATGGTCTATTTCGGCAATGCCTGGGAAAACCCGAATTCCTATATATTTCCCGATGATGCTGAGTATCTCAAGGCTTACATAAACGATGAGGCAGCAGAAGACAAGGCGAGACTCCGTGACATACTTTCTGAATATCCTATCCGTCCATGGAATATACTTGCAATCACTTTTACAAATAAGGCAGCAGGGGAGATGAAAGCTCGCCTTGCCGATATGCTTGGCGAAGAAGAAGCGGCAGACATTCACGCTTCAACTTTCCATTCAGCTTGTGTAAGAATTCTTAGAAGAAGCATAGAAAATCTTGGTTACGGCAAGGATTTCACTATATACGATTCCGACGACAGCAAACGTGTAATCAAAAGTTGTATTTCTGACGCAAATATCTCGGAGAAGCTTTTTCAGCCTAAAACTGTACTTAACGAAATCAGTATGGCAAAGGACAGGATGGTTTCACCTGAGGAAATGGCAATAGAGTCTGAAGGCGACTACAGAAAAATGACCATTGCCCGTCTCTATGCCGAGTATCAGCAGCGGCTTTTCACGTCAAATGCCCTGGACTTTGACGACTTGATTTATCTTACGGTACGCCTTTTTGAAAACTTCCCCGAGGAGCTTGAATACTATCAGAACCGTTTCAGATACATTCTTGTGGATGAGTATCAGGACACCAACCACGCTCAGTTTCGACTTGTACAGCTTCTTGCATCAAAGTATATGAATCTTTGTGTTGTAGGTGATGATGATCAGAGTATCTATCGTTTTCGCGGTGCAACCATTGAGAATATCTTGAGCTTTGAAGATACCTTTGAAGGCTGTAAGACTGTTCGCCTTGAACAGAACTACCGTTCCACTAAGACTATCCTTAACGCTGCAAACAGTGTTATTGCAAATAATACAGGCAGAAAGGAAAAAAGCCTGTGGACAGAATATGACGGCGGTGAAAAGATTACCTGGTACCGTGCTGCGGACGAAACAGATGAAGCCTCATTCGTTGCCAAAACCATAGTTGAAGGCGTAGCTGATGGTGGAAGCTACAGTGACTATGCTATCCTTTACCGAATGAATGCCCAGTCCAATGCTCTTGAGCGAATGTTTATACGAAACGGTATACCCTACAAAATTTACGGTGGTATGCGTTTCTACGAGCGTAAGGAGGTAAAGGACATACTTGCTTACCTTAGCGTTATAAACAACGAGCATGATGTTCTTCGTTTTCATCGTATAGTAAACGAACCAAAACGCGGTATAGGTGATGCAACAATTGCCCTTATCGACAATATCATGACAGACCTGAATCTTTCACCTTTAGAGGTGATGCGTCAGGCAGACTGTTATCCTGTTCTTTCAAAGAAATCTGCAACGCTTAAAAGGTTTGCAGCAATGATGGATGAGCTGAGAGAGCAATCTGAGCTTCTATTATTTGACGAATTTCTAGATTTGCTCCTTGATAAGACAGGCTATCTTGATTATCTCGGTGCACAGGGAGAAGAGGGGAGCACACGCCTTGAAAATATCGAGGAACTGAAATCCTCTATGGTTGCATATGCAGAGGAAGCAGATGAGCCTTCATTGGGCGGATTCCTAGAGGAAATCGCACTTTTTACAGACGTTGATAAGTATGAACCGGGACAGGAGGTTGTCTATATGATGACCATGCATTCTGCCAAGGGACTTGAATTTGAGAAGGTCTTTCTGGTTGGCTTTGAGGAGGGCGTTTTTCCAGGTACGAGAACCATAAACGCCATTGACCTTGCAGAAATGGAGGAGGAACGTCGTCTTGCCTATGTAGCAATTACCAGGGCAAAGAAGCATCTTTATCTTTCAAGTGCTGACAGACGTATGATTTTCGGTTCAAGTATGTACAACAAGCGCTCCCGTTTCTTAGGTGAAATCGACACTGAACTTATCAATAAAGAGTGCAGTAAACTCCTGCATGATGTGGACAGTGAAGCTATACCCCAGAGCTACTCTTCAAACTCCCTGCAAAAGCAGCTTGAACAGCGAGCAAAACCGAAAGTCGCTCCGAGCAGTAAGAGCTTTGATGTGGGAGAGCGGGTAAGCCATAATATATTTGGCGATGGAACGGTTCTTACCGTTTCAAGCATGGGTAACGACGCACTGCTAGAGGTTGCCTTTGACAATGTAGGAACAAAGAAGCTTATGGCTAACTTTGCGAAAATAAAGAAAATTATAGAATAAGGACGTGACAGTAAATGTACAATGGTTATACAGTTGTAGACGCACACGCACACATTTTTCCCGAAAAAATCTCTGAACGTGCAACGATAGGAATATCACAGTTTTACGATATACCTATGAGCCATGAGGGAAATATAGGACAGCTTCTTGCAAGCGGAGATCTGGCAGGAGTTGATGGTTATCTTGTGTGCTCTGTTGCAACAGTTCCTGCTCAGGTTGAAGCTATAAATAGCTACATCAGTGCAGTTATGAAGGATTATGCTCAGTGCTTCGGCTTTGCAGCACTTCATCCTTTTTCTGAGAATCTTATATCTGATTTCGAAAAGGTGCTTAAAATGCCATTTAAAGGAATAAAGCTTCACCCTGATTTTCAGGAATTTTACATGGATGACCCTAAGGTTTATCCCATGTATGAGATGATTTCCGAAGCTGGGCTTCCTATACTTATGCACATGGGTGACAAAACCCGACCCTATTCCACCCCTGCACGTCTTGCAAAGGCACTTAAAGACTTCCCGAAACTTAAAGTTATTGCAGCACATTTAGGCGGTTATCAGCATTGGGATGAAGCGGCGGAAATTCTGAAGCCCTCAGAGCGGCTCAGATTTGACACAAGCAGCAGTCTTGACTTTATGACACCGGAAAAGGCTGTAGAGCTTATTCACAAGCACGGTGCGGAAAACTGCTTCTTCGGCGTGGATTTCCCCATGTGGGATCATAGAGAGGAACTTGACAGATTCTTTAGACTAAAGCTGACAGATTCCGAATTCAAGGGAATCCTTGCAGGGAACTTCATTGACTGGATTCACAGAAAATAATTTTTGTAACATTACACGAATATTTTACAAGATATACTCTTCCTTTTTTGGAGAATATGTGTTATAATACTTATATAGACATATTTCGGCATCTAACCCAAACCAATAAAACCTACTAAGGAGTTATAATTATGAGTATGAGAAAAACAAAAATTGTATGTACAGTCGGCCCTGCAACAGATGACGATCAGGTAATGCATGACATAATGTGCGCAGGCATGAATGTAGCACGTTTCAATTTCTCTCACGGCGATTATGAAACACATAAGAAGCGTTTTGAACAGATAGTACGACTTCGTGAAGAACTTGGACTTCCTGTTGCAACTCTTATGGATACAAAGGGCCCTGAAATCAGATTGGGCAGATTCGTTGATGATAAGCCCGTAAAGATTCACGCAGGTAATACTTACACTCTCACAACTCGCGACGTACTCTGTACCGATGAGGTTGGCAGTATCTCTTTCAAAAATCTTTCACGTGACGTAAAACCGGGTACACATATTCTCATTAACGACGGTGTAATCGAGATGGTAGTTGAGCGCGTTTCACGTACTGATATTGTATGCCGCATTATTCACGGCGGTACTCTTTCCAATAATAAGGGAATTAACGTTCCCGGTGTAAAGCTTTCCATGCCTTACCTCAATACTACCGATATGAACGACCTGGAATTTGGTGCCAAAATGGGCTTTGACTTTATCGCAGCAAGCTTTGTAAGCACAGCCGCAGATATTGACTATCTCCGTAAGTATACTCATAGCCTTGGTTGGTTCAATGTACGTATCATAGCTAAGATTGAAAACCTTGAGGGTGTGCGTAATATTGACGAAATTCTTCAGTCTGCGGACGGAATCATGGTTGCGCGCGGTGATCTGGGTGTTGAAATTCCATTCGAGCAGATTCCGGCGGTACAGAAGGAGCTTATCCGTAAGGGCTATCAGGCTGGTAAGCAGGTTATCACTGCTACTCAGATGCTTGAGTCTATGATTACCAATCCTCGTCCTACACGAGCAGAAATAACTGACGTTGCAAACGCTATTTACGATGGTACAAGTGCGATCATGCTTTCAGGTGAAACAGCTGTAGGAGCTTATCCCGCAGAGGTTGTAAGCACAATGGATAGCATTGCACGTACAACTGAAAATAACATCGACTATAAGGGCATGCATGCTACTTGTAAGCAGACTGGTCAGGACATTGCAAACGCTATTGCTCATGCTACAGTTACAACAGCTCATGACCTTGATGCAAAGGCGATCCTTACTGTTACAATGAGCGGTATTACAGCAAGAGAAATTTCCAAATACCGTCCCAGTTGTCCGATTATCAGTTGTACTGTAAGTGATGTTGTATGGCGTCAGTCAAACCTCAGTTGGGGTGTAAAGCCTGTAATCATCGGTGAAAAGGATAACACAGACGACCTCTTTTCTGCTGCTGTAGAAGCAGCCCTTGAATGTGAAATGGTAGAGAAAGACGATATCGTAGTTATTACTGCCGGCGTTCCTGTAGGTGTATCTCATAATACAAACCTTATGAAGGTAGAAAGAGTAGACCATACTCTCCAGTAAGTACATAATTATAGCCGATGTATTTAAATAAATTATAGCGGTTAATTAAAAAAATGATACTGACAAACGATGATCTACGCTGTACCTATGACGAATCAGGTTTACATATCTGATACACAATATAAGTGAAAAACTTAAAGAAGAAATATTAATATAAAAGACAGAGCAGCCCTGACTTTAAAGTCAGGGCTGCTTTTTGTATTATAGTTCATTAATCTGCTTGAACATGTTCTGCATCTTACCGTCAATCTCGTAAATTGAGTCGGCGCACTGCTTAAGTTCTGTGGTGAGAGTTGAAGAAATTTCCTTATTTCCGATGGATTTATAGTGAAGCTGATGTTCAAGACTTGCCCAGAAATCCATGGCAATAGTGCGAATCTGAATTTCAACGGGGGCATTCTGCATGCCTGTAGACATATGTACGGGAACGTTTACAATCATATGAAAGCTTCTATAGCCGTTGCTCTTGGGGTTTTTAATGTAGTCTTTTGTCTTTATGACCTCAAATCCGCTACCTGTTGCAAGAAGCTCAGCTAAAGCGTAGATGTCATCAATATAGCAACAGATAACACGAACGCCGGCAATATCCTTTAGATTTGTCTTTGCAGATTCTGGGGTAATAGGATAGCCTTTTCGTTGGAGTTTAGTTACAATGCTTTGAGGAGCCTTTATGCGGCTTTCAATGTTGTGGATAGGATTGCGTTGAAATCTCATGCTGAATTCATTGTCGAAAATGTTAAGCTGTGCTTTAACAAGCTCAATTGCTGAGTCGTAGAGATGTTCAAGCTCTAAGAATGAATAGAAAATATTCTGAATCTGATTCTCCTGTCGGTCAGGAACCATGTCACGTATTGCGTCAAGATAAAATTCCTTGTCGTCCATAAAATCTCCTCCTTTTTAGGGTGTGTTTTCGTGTGTAACAGAATGAAAATGCTTCCTTTAAGTATAACACAGTTTATATTATTTTTCAAGTGCTATTTTCATATTTCTGTCAGATGTCATTTATTCATCAGGTGACAAAAAGCTGTTATTAATAGGAAAAATATATTGACATATATTAAAATAAATGGTATAATTCATATATAAATATATAGGCGCACATGAGGAAAATAGTGACTATATGGGAGGAGTTAACCATGAAGAAAATGAAACGCTTAATCGCATGTGCAGCGGCAGCGATAACTGTTCTTACAGCAGGAACTGCAATTGCACCAACAAAAGCAAATGCCGAGCTTGTGCAGATAGGATGGCGAGGTGATGTTAACTACGACGGAATATTGTCTATAGTTGATGTTGTAGTTCTTCAAAAGCATATTTTGGGCATTGAATCAATTCCCGAAAATATGATGACACCTTTTGCAGACGTTCTTGAGGATGACAAGGTCAATGTCTCCGACCTTAATTTGCTGAAAAAGTGTCTTGTAGGCGGTGTTGACTGGATTGGAATTTTCGAGGAACAGCAGACTGAGGAGCCAACCAAACCCACCGAACCTGACACGCCTGATGAGACGCCATTTATTGGTGCGGCTATTTCAGCCGTAGGTGCATCTTTACCGTCAGTCGGAGATGCAGCTCTTGTAATATTCTACATTGATTTCCCAGACTGTACATATGCGAGCAAATTATCTGCTGACGAAGTACAGAGTATAGCCTTTGGTCCTGAACAGGATGCAGACAGTTCTTTCTATCCATTTGAGAGCATGTCGGCTTTTTTCAATCGTTCATCCAAGGGAAGAATGAATCTCACGGGAAAGGTTTTCTCATATACAGCGAAAAATTCCATTTCAAGCTATAATGAAAACAAGGTGGCAATTGTTGAGGAATGTTATGAAGCTTTCAAGGATTCCGAAGATTTTTCCCAGTATGATAAGAATAACGATGGCAAGATTGATGCTACTCTCTTAACCGTACCTTCATCTGCAAGCAGTGATTATTGGTGGCCGTGTGCAGGCGGATTTGGCGATCCTGAATATGAGGTTGACGGTAAGAAAATCGGTCATATAATTACAGGCAACTCTGAGCCTGCAGACCATAAGGGGTTTAACAGTACATATCTCCATGAAATGGGACACTGTATGGGTCTGCCTGACTACTATCTCTATTATTCTGATGATTCTGAGGGTATGAATGGTTCTTCAGGTACAGAACTTATGGATACTGACGCATATTCCGATTTCTGTGCATATTCAAAGCTTATGTTGGGCTGGTATAGAGAAAATCAGGTTGACGTTTTTGACACGAATCAAGGAAGTCAGACCTTCACATTAAAGCCTGCTCAGTCCGAAAACGGTAACTGTGTAATTATACCAAATGGTACTCTTGATGAAAACTATTGCAGTGAATATTTTGTAATCGAGTATGAAACTACTGAAGGAAATAACAGTGGTATTACAAGAGGTGATCTTTGGTGGCAGAACGTGGAGAGCGGCGTAAGAATCATACATGTTTACGGTGAAATGCACTCTGACTATTGGTGGACGTATCTTAAGTACCAGAATGGATCTGAGTATACTGGCTACAATGACGAAGGCATCCGTCTTATACGTCTTGTAAATGATGGAAACGGACCTTTTACAACAGGTGCATCAATAAATAGTTTCACTCAAGGATTTGCTTGGTATGACAGTAATGAAAATGAAACTATCGACCCTGGAGTCACAGTAAGCATTGGTGAACTAACAGAAGAGGGATATAGCATAACAATTACCCAAAATTAAATAACAAAAAGAGCAGAGTGTTTTCATTTTGCTCTTTTTTTTGTAATAAGCTTGCAATTATCTATGATATATGATATAATATTATATAAAATTGTGATTATTAGAGGGGAATAATTATGAGATTTGGTTACAGAATTATGATGACAGAGTTATGCAAAGTACCTTACTTTATTGAGATAAAGCCTGGTTGTACAGATGGTATGTCCTATGCACCATATCTTGTTGAGGAGTCTGTTTATTATACTATGGAAGAAGCAGAAGAAAGGCTTGCCAAGTATCGTTCAACGGCGACAGGTTCAGTTACTGACCGTTTTGGTAACAAATATAAGGGTGTGCGTGAATTTTACATAGAAAAGATTAAGCTAGTTGGTGAGTATGACAGAAAGTCAGCCTCATATGGAGCAGTGAAATATGCTGAGTTCATAACTTATGAAAACGGAGTTCCTGATTTCGTACCCGAGCCTCCGCCTGTTATAAAGTGGTGCAAGAGAAAGAATTACTGTGGGCCTGCAGAAAATTGTATTCGATACAAGCGTAAAACCAAGAACGGAGAAAAGATATATAAGCCAAAACCCAAAAAGGAGAAAAGTAAATGAAACGAATGAACTCATTCAGTGCACTTGATATAATCAACCGTATAATAGATGAAACTGTAAAAGAAGGCGACCTCTGTATTGATGCTACAGCAGGCAGGGGAAACGATACACTTCATCTTTGTAAGCTTGTAGGAGAAAGCGGACATGTTACAGCTTTTGATGTACAGCAGGATGCAGTAGATAGTACAAAAAAACTTCTGAAAGAAAACCGACTTTCTCATAGAGCAGATGTACTGCTTAAAAGCCACAGCGAAATGGACGATCTGTTTGAAGAGGAGAGTGTCTCACTTATTGCTTTCAATTTCGGTTGGCTTCCAAAGGGCAACCATAACATCTTTACCCACAAGGAAACAAGCATCGCAGCTATTGAAAAGGGGCTTAGACTGCTTAAAAATGGTGGAATAATGACGCTTATCATCTATTACGGTAGGGAAACGGGCTTTGAAGAGCGGGATGCTATTTTAGAGTATCTTCCTACTCTCGACAACAGGAAATATACAGTAGTAGAAATGCCATTTGTAAACCGACCAAACTGTCCGCCTATTCCCATTGTAATCATTAAGGACAATATATAAAAAGAAAGCCTCGGAACAGATTAAGCATACGAGGCTTTTTAGAGTCAAGCTTATATATTACAGAACAAACGGTGGAAGCTTTGTTCATGCAGACGAAAACAATGCAATGTCAATCAAACCTTTGCCACAGTTTCGCTTTTCCCCTCAGAGTTTAGATATTGACTTGCAAGATAAAGTGAACCGCTTATAGCCACAATACCGTTCTGAGAGCCTGCAAGCTCCTTGGCTTTTGTGAGAGCTTCTTTTGCACGCATACAGCTCACAGGACAATACTCCTTAAATATCTCTGCAATTTCTTCTGCAGGAACAGCACCTCCGGGAAAGTCATCTGTGCAGATAACGTAATCGGCAATCTGAGCCAGAATGTGACAAGAGGTACGGTAATCCTTGCTGCCAAGCATACCACATATGAGAATAACGGGGTAGCAATTGGCAGTACGTATAACATCAGCTAGAGCAAGAACGCTTGCCTGATTGTGACAGCCATCGAGAAGAACAGGAGGATTGTCTCCAATCTGCTGTATTCGAGCAGGCACCTGTACCTTTTCAAAGGCGGTAGCGGTGTTCTGTACGGAAATAAGGTAGCCATGCATACTGAGAACACGTATAATTTCAATAGCAGTAATAGCGTTTTGTACCTGGTGAAGTCCTGGCATTTTAAGACAGTAATCCATGCTGTGATAGCGGAAACGTGTACCGCAAAGTTCTTCGCTTATAATGGTACAGTCGCAGTAATCGGGAATACGCAGAGAACTCAACTTTGATTTTGTTGTATTCATTACAACCCGGATAACCTCTTCATCGTTATCAGCAGAGAGAATAACAGGACATCCGCGTTTAATGATACCTGCTTTCTGAACGGCAATTTCTTCCAGTGTATGTCCTAGTAGACTTGTATGGTCGGGTGAAATGGAGGTTATTGCAGTGACAAGGGGAGCTTCTATTACATTGGTTGCATCGAGTAGACCGCCTACGCCTGTTTCCAGAAAAACCAAATCGCAATTTTCTTCTTTGAAGTAGAGAAGGGCTATTGCAAAAGTAATCTCAAATTGAGAACACTCTGCCGCAACATGACAAGCAGAAACCATAGTACAAAGTTCAGCAAGGCGTTCATCAGGAATATCTCTTCCGTTTATTCGGATACGGTCGTTGTAGCGAACCATGAAAGGCGAGGTAAACTGTCCTGTTTTGAAACCGGCTTCAATGGCAGCAGCGGAGCTGAGAGCAAGGGTAGAGCCTTTACCGTTTGTACCTGCAATGTGAATGAAACGCTGACCCTTTTCCGGATTTTTAAGCTCACTCAAAAGCCGTCTGATGCGGGATAGATCTTTAACCGGGGCACCGCTTTTACTGAAGCTCTGAATATAAATCATAGATTCTTCAAATGTCATAAATAACACCTCATTAACCCATCATTAATTTAACAATTTAACATAGGCTGCTGTAGCATAAAAGTTACAGCAGCCTTTATTATTTATTTGAGCCCTGCAATGGACTGTTCAATCTTAGCCATTTTTTCCTCAGCTTTAGCAAGCTTAGCCTTTTCAGCGTCAATAAGTTGTGCGGGAGCCTTGGCGATGAAGCCCTGGTTAGAAAGCTTCTTGCTAAGGAAGTCGATATCCTTCTGTACCTTTTCTTTTTCTTTATTAAGACGTGCAAGCTCCTTGTCCTTATCAACAAGCTCATCCATAGGGATGAAGATACGTGCAGTATCTGTTACAGCCATAACAGCGTCAGGCATTTCAAAGGACTTTGCAACAGAAACTTCGGAAGCAGAAGCCAGTTTCTTAAAGAATATAGCGGAGTTTTCAAACAGCTCTATATCTGTGGTTTCGATGCAGATTTTAGCTTTACGTGAGGGCGGTACATTCATATCTGTACGGCAGTTTCTTACTGCGCGGATGGCTGCAATAATCTTTTCAAACTGTGAAGCACTTTCAGCATAGCAGTATTTCTCATCATAAGTAGGATAGCTTTCCAGAATAATCATGGATTCCTCGTCAGTGAGTACCTGCCAGATTTCCTCTGTGATATAAGGCATAAAGGGGTGGAGTAGCTTCAGCATACCACGCATTACCCATACAAGTACAGCCTGAGCATCAGCCATAGATTCGCCGCCGGCCATGATTCTAGGCTTTGTAAGCTCAATGTACCAATCACAGAATACATCCCAGATGAAGTCATAAATCTTAGCACTTGCAACGCCAATCTCAAACTTATCCATGTTGTCGCCAACTTCTTTGGCAAGGTCATTGAAACGGGAAACAATCCATCGGTCCTCCATGCGGAGATTTCCAGGGAGACCTGAGAACTTGAAATCCTCAGGCAGATTCATTATGATAAATCTTGAAGCGTTCCACAACTTGTTGGCAAAGTTTCTGGCAGCCTTAACCTTATCGTCGATGTAACGCATATCGTTTCCGGGTGAGTTTCCGGTTGCAAGCATAAAGCGAAGAGCATCGGCACCGTATTCGTCAATAACCTCCAATGGGTCAATACCATTACCCAGAGACTTTGACATTTTTC
>CAZQMA010000025.1:0-29699 GCA_964594275.1 uncultured Ruminococcus sp.
ACGATTGCAAGCAATCATTCCACGACAGCAAGTTTACAAAATCGCTCTATAATAAAATCGCTCTATAATTACGAAGTCGAATATGGTATAATTACGATTATATAAATTATCGAGGTGTGTGCCGTATGACTTACTTTTTTACCATAGTCAAGAAATCCACATACCGCACACATATCACATTTCCTCCTCTGCTGTAACTTCTTCATTGATGTAAAGTCTTCTTTCTTTGAGATACTGAATCAGCTCAGGTTCTTCAATGGTACTTACAAAACTGCTCCAGCTCAGCTCATCAATTGAACTTTCAGACATAGAAATAGCCACATCACAGATTTTATTTACCATCTGCAATGTGGCTATGAATGTATTATATTTTAATGTGCCTCTGAAAAGTCTAAACTCAATCGTATGGTAGTTATTAAGATTTATTGCAACATATCTTCCATTTCCGCCTGATTTTGCTTTATCAAGGATTTCCTGAGCTGTCTTTTCAAAGCCGAATCTTGCACTCCAACGGTTCATATTATAGGAGCTTCTTCTTGTTCTGACTGATTATCTCCAAAAGCATTTCTGTTTACATGTATGTGCAGTCCACAAGTAGAAGTCTGATGTGAACGATAGCCAAGATTTACTGCCTTTTTCAAAATGTCATTCCACTGATATTTTTTATGGTATTCCAAAGTCATCGGCTGACTTACTATCTCAAAGCCATCATCAAGAGAACCATCGGACTTGATATATATACACTCATTAGATTTATTGCCGATGTAAAGAATATCATCAGCATTTTCGCCGTCTTTACCTTCACAGTCAACCTCAAGCTCAACACCTAAGTAAAACGTGTCTGCACCATAGAAGAGTGGTTCAGGCTTGTAATTGTATTCCTTGATTGAACTGTTTCCATAGCGAACGTCATCATAACATTCTCCACAGTAATCTTCACACTCAAATTCATAAGAGTCGTTGTTACAGATGAGAGTATCACAGCTGTGGCAGTGGGTACAGGTTTGTTTTTCTTCCATTTCAAAAACCTCCATAAAAACAAAATTCCGATAAGGCTGAAAGAATCACCTTATCGGAATTATAATGTACATCTGAGGTTTGAGGTTGATGCGGTTATAATTTAAGAACAGTTTTACATTTAAGCCGGTATACCATCCATAGCATCAAGTTCATTTGTATCAATATCAAATGGAACTCTGTTTTTTTCAAGATCCAGACCATATTCTTCGTCTATTATTCCATATTGATTTTCATGACTGAGTGAATATGTGGTTTCAGTGTTATCATTTGATTTTGGCATTTCATTAATAACATTGTTATTTATTGCTATTTCCAGTTCTTCATTCGCTACTGCTCCATATAAACTTATGAAATCATCTTCATACAGTTCTTCATCTTTTCTTAAAAGTTCAAGATTTAAAGCGGAAATATAGTTATTCAAAAAACCCTGGCGATACATAGAGTCGAAAAGATAATTTACTGAAAACGGAACTCCTGATAAACATGGATTTTTTTTCAGAAACGGAATAAAATTATCTGTAATCTGACCGAGTATATCATTGCTGAAAAATGCAACATCATCAATGTATACAAAGCTACTGTCAATTATACCCAAAGAATCAAGATAGTCTATAAAATTCATGTTCTGTTCGTTAAAGTATTTTATATAATGGTAAAATTCATAATAAAAGAAAATTCTGTCTGTTACAACCTTATTTCCTGAAATTAACTCGGAACGAAATTGCTCTGCAAGTTTCGACAAGACAGTTTTTCTTAATATTTTTTGTAGATATACTTGAGAACTTTCACCATCGACATTTTTTTTCTGACTGAGGAATTTTTTAACCTTATCCTGTGCAAAAAAACAAGCTTCGGTTATATCATTATCTTTATCACTGCCATTAGCGATATTTTTCACATATTTGCTAGAGTATTTTTTTACTCTCGATTTGAAAAATACTCTGTTGTAAATGAACTTCAAAACAAGTAAAATCAGTCCCCATTGAAGAATGGTTTTGTATAAACCCGAATCTACCAAAAAAACAGAATCCATAAAACAATGCCAATGGCAAGCAAGAAAAGATAATACGTAATACCAAGTGTTACTACTAATTTTAGTAATTTCGGAATGAGTGAAGCTCCAAAACAAATGAGTAAAAATACTATTACAGCAATTATAACATAAAGCATCTGGTTTCTCCTTTATGCAACCTGAAGTTCATTGCAGGCGTATTCCTGTTTCTGAACTGTTGCTTTTGACATATCTACCATATTTCCATCATTCATTTTTGCAGCAAGCGCCTTGATGTCGGCAGGAATTTCATCTTCTGATACCATTGTTTGTCTTACGACGGTATTTTTCATGTACGATCCATCATTCTGTCTGGTGTAGTTGTAGGAAATTTCCTGATATTCATTGCCAACTTTTTTGATAAATGTCTGTACGCCACTTACAATAACATTAAATGTAGCCTCGACATAATTCATTGCTTTGTCTATCCACTGAGTGAGTATAGTAAAAAACCTTCCCATCAGCATAGCAACTTTTTTTTAAAGCTGTTGACATAAAGTTTATCAGCTTTTTTGTGAGTGCTACTATTTTTCCCCATATGCTGTCTAATTTCTGTCCGATTTTTGTGAATAATCCCATTTTAATTACTCCTTTTAATTTTTGTTTTGTGGTGCTTCCACATTGAATTCAAACTGTTCGTTCTTTATCTGTTCAAGCTGATTTTTTGTTTCTTCATCATCCAGTGCAAAATCTTCAAATTTTCTTTCAGTATGCAAAGGATAAATTTGAAAGTTGTTTTCAGCCTTAAACTGATCCTTATAATAGAGAGTCACATCAACATTCATGATAAATTTATCATTTTCTGATTCAGTAACGGTAAGTATACATTTTCCACCTACATAAATAAGTCCTTCTTTTTTTGCATGTGCAATAAGTCTTTTGTCAATGTCATTACCTGTTTTTTCAAGGAATTCTGTCCATGTAAGAGGTTTTGTTTTTTCTTTATCATGTGCAGAAGAATGACTACCAAATATATCAAAGAGTGATTTCTTTTCCATAATTCACCTCACTGATAATTAGCAAGAAGCTGTGCTTCAATGTCTTCTGTAAGCTCTAGCATGTCATCATCTGTCAGAGCTGATTTTTCATAAATTTCATCAGGAATTTTTTCAGCAGGCACATCTCGTGTGATTTCAGTAACCTGCCACTGCTCTCCGACTTTTGAATAATTTTTTGAAATTTCCTTTCCTACAGTACGTAGAGTAGCACGTCCTAAGTCAATAAATGTTTTGCAGCCAATCAGTACACCCTGTACAACTTTTTTTGTAATTACATCACAAATAACTTTAAGCCATTTAATTATGTCATCATAAAACTTGTCAAGTAAAGTTATTATGACTGCAGCACCTATTGTTGCAAGTACAGAAAATAAAATCATCTTTTTTCCTCCATTTTACATATTTTTTGATTGTTCGACAATATCTTTCGGAACTTCCGATTCAGAAATAATTTCTGTTTTGGTAACCTTTACATCGTTACTGTCAATGCTTTGGTTAGCTTTTTTACTCTTAATTATTTCAGAAACTGCTTCTTCAAAATAATAGTGTTTTACAGTGAGTTCGTTGTTTTTCGCAGTTTTGAGTGCTGCTTTGAGTACGGCATTTGAAATATCGCTTCCACTTATACCTGTATATTTTTTCGAAATATCCATGAAATTTATATCGGAAGGCATCTCAACAGGTATGTACATTTGCCATAGTTTATAGCGAAGCTTTTCATCAGGCAACTCAAATTTTACATGATACTGAATACGACGCATAAAAGCAGGATCATAGTTGCTTATGAAATTTGTAGCGAAAATTACCATCCCTGTGTAGTCATTAAGTAGTGTAAGAAGTACTGAACGTGTCTGATTTACGCTTACATCGGTTGAACTACTCATATTAGTAACTCTTTTGCTAAGTAATGCATCTGCTTCATCAAAAAATATGATTGCATCATTTTTGTTGGATGACTTAAATAAATCAGTTAAATTTTTACTTGTTTCACCGACATATTTTGATTCAATGTCAGCATAATTTACACATATCATTTTTTTACCAAGTTGATTTGCGATTGCATGAGCTGCCATTGTTTTACCTGTACCGGGTTCGCCGTAAAGATTAACAAAAAGATTTTTTCTCTGTTTCATTACAGAACCGAGATTCCATTCATCAAACACCTTTTTCCAGCATTCCTGTGCTTTTATAATAGTTTCAAGTTCATCTGACACTTTATCAGAAATAATAAGGTCAGTTATGTTATATTTAGGTTTGGATAATTCAAAACTGAATGTTTTTTCAGCTTTCTTTTTATCAGTTTTCATATTAGGAGAATTATTTGGAATTAATGGCATAAATTTTAATTGCACTCCTTTAAAATTAAAATGATTACAAATCGATTTTCTGCATTCAAACCGATTTTTTTGTAAAATCCTGCGTTTATTCTTATTATAAGTCATTTTATTTCTGTTGTCAAGTGGAAATTCAACTTTTTAGCTGTTTACATTTAAAATTCACCCATATACGATTATACATGAGGTGATTTTATGACGCTTGACTACAAACAAATCGGCAAAAATCTTGCAAGGCGGCGTAAGGAGTTGAAGCTAAAGCAGAGCGAAGTCTGTGAACGAGCGGAAATCAATGACAAATACCTTTCCTGCATTGAAACGTCACGTTCCATCCCAAGTCTTGAAGTATTCCTGAGAGTATGCACTGCCCTTGAAACAACTCCCGACCACATTCTTCTGGGTTCCGTCCGCCAAACGGATTACTCAAAAGACGATGCGGCTTTGCTGGAGAAATTTGCGACTCTTTCTCCAGACAATAAACGCCTTACCCTTGCATTCATGGATATGCTTTCCGATGACTTTCAGAATTAACACTCCATATTTTAATTATATCAATAGTATTGGACGAACGGTTGTCCCTCTAAAAAATATTTAAAAAAATCCGCTAAGCTTTCCACTTAGCGGATTTCGTTTCAGTATTTACTTCTCATTTTTTCAATTTCTTCTCTCATATCATCAATAAGATAGACAGGGGATAGAACCTTAACCCACGAACCCTGTGAAAGCAGATACATTATAATACCTCTGCCGTAATTAACCTCTGCTTCAACAACGCTGATATTTCCGTTCTTCTCGACTACTTTTGCTGTCGGCAGACGGTCAAGTATTGCCTGTAAAGAAAGTCCTGAAAATTCAAAACGTATTTTGATGTTTTCACCTGGGAACATAAACTGATTCTTTTCACGCAAGTCACCCTCATCAAAGTCATACTTCTTATCAAGCATAAACTGCTCACGATGTTCAGTAATTGCAGAAATTCGGTCAATGCGGAAATATTTCGGCTTATACTCCTCATCATCTGCCATGTATGCAATGAGATAGAAATAGTACTCACTGAACATGATTGATGCAGGTTTAATCTTACGCTTTACCTCATCACGGTTCATTTTATAGTAAGTGATGGTAAGCAACTGCTTGTTTTCAATTGCCTGTATCAGTTTCCAGATATTCTCAATTACGCTGGGACAGTCGGATTTAACCTCATGATAATGATAGATTTCTTTGCGTATTAGATTATCAAGCTTTTCACGGTCGCTGACTGTTGTAAACTTTTTCAGCTTGTAAATGATTGTCAGAATCTCGTCTTTACTTAACGCTCTACTGCCAAGCAGTATCTTAACAAGTGCGAAAAGCTCCTTGTTTTTGAGAAATTCATCATTGCTTAATCTGTATGCTTTATCCTTGTGAGAGTATGTAAGTTCAGCGTTCTGCATCAGTTCTCTGTGTTCCGAAAGAAAAACCTGAATATTGCTGATATTACGGCTGATACTTTTCGTTGATACCTCGTATTCGTCAGCAAGTGCCTTGACCGAAACAGCCTCGCCACGTAGAGAACGCATAAAAATCTCAAGCATACGGTCGTTTTTATTGTTTCCCATGTTTTCACCTCAAATCTGTTGTTGTTACTATTATACCATAGATTCAGGACAGATGGGTGTCTTTCTGAAAATGTTTCGCAATTTCCACATAATTTTTCAGGATAGAGGATTCGGAATTTGCTTTGTCAATTAAGTCTTATAGAGGAAGTTTACGCATTGAACACGTAAACTTTTTTCAAAAAATAACCCACGTAGATACGCTATATAACGTATCTACGTGGGTTTTGTAACCTTTACGATTACGCATATTTAGTTGGTGGAGGCGACGGGAATTGAACCCGTGTCCGAAAACCGATCCATGAAACTTTCTACGAGCGTAGTCTATCTTTTAGATTTCCCTGCATTCACCGCCGACAGACAGGCTGAGAGAGTAGGTAGTTCAAATACAACTTAATAGTATGAACAGGCTATCAAGTCGTTCACCACTGCAATGATGCCGCAGCGCAGGTCGTGGTCGTTCTGCGGGCGACAGTAGCTGACTTAGGCAGCTACCTGTACGTTTTTGTTAAAACTTACAGAAATGTTATTTTTAGCGTTTAATTTTAAACGTGCCCGGTGATTAAAGAGTCCAGACAAACTCTGCTCGCTTATCGCACTTCACAATCCCCGTCGAAACCGTTACGCCCCCATTGTGTTTCCATCAGTGGAAATTATCCTTGACAGCGCGGTCAATCTGACGTTGTGCGTCTTTTTTAGCCGCAGTCTGACGCTTATCATAAAGTTTTTTACCCTTGCAAAGACCAACCTTGACCTTAACCTTAGAATCCTTAAAATACAAAGATAGAGGAATAAGGGTTAGACCATCTTGCTTGATTTTTCCGAAAAGGCGCATGATTTCACGTTTATGCATAAGAAGTCTGCGTACTCTGCGTGGTTCTGTTCTGCATAAGCCGTCTTTTTCGTAAGGAGAGACGTGCATTCCCTTTAGGAAAAGTTCACCATTTTCTATATCGCACCAACTGTCCTTTAGGTTTACATTACCGCTACGGATAGATTTAACCTCGTTGCCTTGAAGTTCAATGCCGGCTTCCATGTCCTCAAGTACAAAATACTCGTGACGTGCCTGGCGATTTTCGCTTATAAGCTTAGTGCCTTTTGTAATCATTCTGCGCCTCCTTTCGTATGGATGTAATTCAATATTATATCATATCTTCGGATGGTTGTATACATATATAATATTAAATCTTAGTGAATTTTCATTTGCTATCCTCATGAATGCCCAGACGTTCAAAAATAACTCTGTAGCCCTCTTCACCGTTTTTGATACTGCGGTTTACGCGACTGATGGTGGCTGTTGAAGCACCGGTTTCCGCAACTATATCCGTAAATACATGATGAGTATAGAGCATTTTTGCAACGTGCAGACGCTGAGACATAGCGTTTAGCTCCTGATATGTGCAAAGGTCATTGAAGAATGCACGACATTCATCCATATCTTTAAGCTGAAGTACCGCATCAAAGAGTGCGTCAACATCCTTATTATACTGTTCTTTTTTCATATTAAAAGCTACTCACTTTCTGTACTTGTAATTTTAAAGCCTATATTTATATTTTAGCATATTAAAGTGTAAATGTAAAGCCTTTTTTGAGAAAAAATTCGATTATAATTATACCATGTATTTGATGTATATGTCATATGTTCACCTTAAATCGAAAAAATATTTATTATAGATTTACCGTGAATCCAAAAAATATGATATAATTTTCATTTGACATTGATTATAATAGAACAAAATTTATTCCATGGAGGAATATTATATGATACAGCTTCTTATAGTAATAATATATATATCGTTTATTAGTCTTGGATTGCCCGACGGACTTCTTGGTGCTGCGTGGCCGGTGATGTATGCAGATTTCGGGGTGTCCGTTTCAAGTGCGGGAATAGTCAGTATGATTATTTCAGGATGTACAATAGTTTCGGCACTTATGAGCGAGCGACTTGTAAACAAGCTACAGACAGGCGGTGTAACTGTTCTGAGCGTTGCTATGACTGCTGTGGCACTTTTTGGCTTTTCGGTAAGTTCTCAGTTCTGGCAAATCTGCATGTGGGCAGTGCCTTACGGTTTGGGTGCCGGAAGTGTTGATGCTGCTCTTAACAACTATGTTGCCCTTCACTATGCAAGCCGTCATATGAGCTGGCTGCACTGTTTCTGGGGCGTTGGCTGTTCAGCGGGACCATATATCATGTCTTACTTCCTTATGAACGGTCAGAACTGGAGTAAGGGTTATCTGGCTGTGTTTATTATACAGGTTGTTCTTACTGCTATTCTTATAGTGTCGCTTCCTATGTGGAAGAAGAATCCTGTGCATACAGCTGAAAACGGAGAGCATGTAAAGCCTCTGGGACTTCAGAAAACCATCGTAATCCCAGGTGTAAAGGAAATGATGGCAGCATTTATCTGTTACTGTGGAATAGAGCAGACTACCGGACTCTGGGCTGTCAGCTATATCGTACTTTCAAAGGGAATTTCCGCTGAGAAGGCGGCTGGATGGGGTGCAATATTTTATCTTGGAATCACACTGGGACGTTTCATAAGCGGCTTTATTACAGGAAAGCTTACTGACAAGCAGATGGTTCGTCTGGGAATCGGAATAATTACAGCAGGCATAGTCGTACTTTTCTTGCCTGTTGGCGAAATGGGTGCAGCGGCAGGACTGCTCCTTATAGGGCTTGGCTGTGCTCCTGTTTATCCTTGCATGATACACAGTACACCTGAGCTTTTTGGTGCAGAACGTTCTCAGGCTGTAATTGGCGTTCAAATGGCAAGTGCGTATGTGGGCTCAACCCTTATGCCGCCGATATTTGGTTTGATTGCTGAAAATATAAATATTGCGCTTCTGCCTGTTTACATTGGAGTGCTTCTTGTTATGATGTTCTTATTTTCGGAGCAACTTAATAGGGTTTCAAAGAGAACATAAAATTATAAAACCGCCTTTGATCTCGGGTCAAAGGCGGTTTCTCTTGATTCTATATGTATTTCATTCCCTGAAAGCTTTCACGTTCCTTCTGAACCTGTGCAATGCGGTTAAGTACATGACGTTTATTCATGCTCCATAAGGGAGCAATAAGCTTCTTTGCGTCACCATCTCCTGTAAGCCTTTCACAAACAGTTCGAGGTGATAGATATTCAAGTTGTTCTACAATGAGTGACACATATTCATCCTCTGAAAGTAGATGAAAGGGATGTGCCTTATACATATCTTCGAGTGCTGTACCTTCGATTATATGGAGAAGCTGTAGTTTGACGCCGTCAGGCTCCCATTGTGCCGCTTGCTTTACGGTTTCAATCATCATTTCACGTGTCTCTAAGGGGAGACCATTAATTATATGGAGGCATACACGTATGCCTCTTCTTTTCAGTTCAAGTACGCAGTTACGAATTGTTTCACGTTTGCAGCAGAGATTCATTCTTTCTGCTGTCTCTTCATGAATGGTTTGGAGACCTATTTCCACGGTAAGCCATGTCCTTTTAGAAAGCTCTTCAAGATAATCAAAGATCTCAGGTGTGATGCAGTCAGCTCTTGTTCCTATAGATATGCCAATAACGTCCTTATCGTTAAGTACCTCTTCGTATCGTTTTATGAGTACAGGCAGGGGAGCATAGGTGTTTGTGTTTGCTTGGAAATATGCGATAATGCCTGCTCTGGGATTTTTGGCGTGAATGCGTTTCTTTTCGGCGATAAGCTGTTCTACAATACTGCCCGTGCCTGTGAAATAACCGCTTCCACCATCGCAGAAGAGACAGCCGTTTGTACCTAAAGTACCGTCTTTATTGGGACAGGTGAAACCGCCGTCAATAACAGCTTTGAATACACGTTTGCCAAATGTGTATTTGTAATATTTGTGGAGAGGATAGTAACGCTCGTTTCCGTAGAGTTTATGCATGATAGTGCTCCTTTTGATATAAAAAACCGACAGCCATATGGAGAGAATCAGCTGCCGGCAAATTTATATGTAAAACACTGCGCAGGTGCAGCGTCTGATTTTGGTCCGCTCTTTTGAAATGATCTCAGTGAACGGTAACTGTATGATATTTCCATATCACAGTTATTATTATAGCCGGGTAATGTGTGGAATTTGTGTTCTTTGATAGTACATCCTTTGAAAAGCATCGGAAATTCCTTTTACTTATTATACCATATTCTGTCACAGTCTGCAACAGAAAATAAAAAATCCGATTTGGCCTTAAAAAATCACTTGAAATGTATGGGAAAATGTGTTATAATTATTTTCATAATGCCATTTTTAAAGAGAGGTTTATAGATGAATATTCAGGCGTGTGATGTAAATACATCTGAGGAAGCTGAAAAGGTACGCAGATACGTGAAAATGTGCAGCCGCAAGGGATGTGCCGCATATGTACACAGTTTCGGATGTCAGCTTAATGTTTCAGACGGTGAGAAGATGAAGGGCATACTTTCATCCCTTGGTTTCTCATTTACAAATAAATACGAGGAAGCCGACCTTATTCTTTTAAATACCTGTGCGGTGCGTGAAAGCGCAGAAGATACGGTTTACGGCACTCTCGGCAATATGAAAAAATACAAGAAGCAGAACCCCGGAGTTATAATTGTACTCTGCGGCTGTATGGCTCAGGAGCCTAAGACTATTGACAAGGTGAGAAACCATTATCCATTTGTTGATATTCTATTCGGTACATCGGCTCTCAGTCAGCTTCCCAGACTTCTTCTTGAACATTATGAGGGTAAGAAGCTTGCTCACGATATGACGGAGTACATGGAAGAGTTCGGCGCTGACGATCAGATAAGAGAGAGTAGCTTCAAAGCTTCTGTCCCTATAATGTTTGGCTGCAACAATTTCTGCACATACTGTATTGTACCTTATGTAAGAGGCAGAGAGCGTAGCAGAAGTGCAGAGGTTATTATAAATGAAGTGGAGAAGCTTGCAGCTAAGGGTTACAAGGAGATCATGCTTTTGGGTCAGAATGTAAATTCTTATGGAAACGACTTAGAAGAAGGTCTTACTTTTGCACAGCTTCTAAGGCGGCTTAATGAGATAGAGGGTGACTTCCGTATACGCTTTATGTCATCCCATCCTAAGGATGCAGGTAAAGATCTGCTTGATGCTATTCTTGAATGTGATAAGGTGTCGAAGCATCTTCATCTCCCTGTACAGTGTGGCAGCAATTCTGTACTCCGCCGTATGAATCGTCACTATACCGTAGATGACTATATGGAAAAGGTAAACTACCTCCGCAGCCGATATGAAGGCTTTGCACTGTCTACTGATATTATGGTGGGCTTTCCAAATGAGACAAATGAAGAGTTTGAGGATACCTTAAAGCTTGTTGAGCAGGTTAAATACGACAACATCTTCACCTTTATTTACTCCAAACGAAGCGGTACAAAGGCAGCTGAGATGGAGGACGTTGTTTCTGATGTAGAAAAGAGAGTCCGCATGGACAGGCTTTTAAAGCTCCAGCGTGAGGTTGCAACTGAAAATTATAAACGTTTTATTGGAAAAACTGAGCGTGTTCTTGTTGAAGGCGAAAGCAAGCAAGGCGAAGGTTGGCTCTTTGGAAAGAGCGATGCTTTTACCATTGTCGAATTCAAGGGGGACAAGTCTCTCATAGGTACATTTGTAAATGTTAAAATCACTGATTCCCGTAACTGGGCTGTAAGCGGCGAGTTGATCTGAGGAGGAGTATTATAATGATGACAGTAGATGAAGCGGTAAGAGCATTAGGAAAAAGCATACAAAGCGATATCCGCTATAAAAAATACGAAAACGCTAAGAAAGCAAACGATGAAAATTTGGAGCTTCAGCAGCAAATAGGAGACTTCCAGCTTCAGCGAATGAACTATCAGCATGAAGCACAGAAGGAAGAACCTGATACAGACAAGCTTGCTTCCATGGAAAAGGAACTTGACGAAAAATATAACGCTATCCTTGAAACCGATGGTATGAAGGAATTTCAGGCTGCAAAACTTGAGCTTGATACTATGATGCAGGAGGTTGATTCTATCATCACTCTTTGTCTTAATGGCGAGGACCCCGATACTTGCCATCCTTCCTTGGGCGGATGCAGCGGAAACTGTGCGTCCTGTGGTGCAGGCTGTCACTGATGAAGGTGAAATATGGTAGTTGACAGAGAAAAGCTGTCACCGATGATGAAGCAGTACATGGCAGTTAAGGATGCACATCCCGACTGCGTACTCTTTTATCGTTTGGGTGACTTTTATGAGATGTTCTTTGATGATGCACTGCGTGTATCAAGGGAGCTTGAATTGACGCTTACAGGAAGAGACTGCGGTCTGCCTGAACGCGCACCTATGTGTGGTGTTCCCTATCACAGCGTTGATATTTACCTGAAGCGTCTTGTTGAGCGTGGATATAAAATTGCAATTTGTGAACAGCTTACTGACCCTGCACTTGCTAAAGGTATTGTTGAACGTGGTGTTGTACGTATTGTCACTCCCGGTACACTTATTGAAAGCAGTATGCTGGAGGACGGTGCAAATAACTTTATTGCTTGTCTTTGCATAGCTGAGGATGGTTCGGCAGGACTTTGCTTTGCGGATTTGTCTACAGGTGAGTTTCAGGCAATGCCGCCTGTTACCTCTATGCAGGAGGAGAAAATAACTGATGCTTTGTCACGTTATTCGCCTGCTGAAGTTATACTGAATCCCAAAGCCTCTGAATTAAGCGGTGTTACGGGCTTTATAAAGGTACGTCTTGGCTGTACTATTACAGTGAGACCCGACAGTGCCTTTGCACCGGAGAATAATGGTGAATTTGTATGTTCTCAACTGGGAGCAGATTCAGCAGAAATGCTGGGACTTACATCTGAGGGTGTGGATTTCCG
This sequence comes from uncultured Ruminococcus sp., assembly GCA_964594275.1. Lineage (GTDB taxonomy): Bacteria > Bacillota > Clostridia > Oscillospirales > Ruminococcaceae > Ruminococcus_C. Next base: position 12,832 of record CAZQMA010000025.1, read on the forward strand.
TGCTGTATGTGGAATGTTTGATTACATCCGTGAAACCCAGAAGAATACTATCGGTAGATTTATCTCTATTGAAATATGCGATGTCGGAGCATGTCTGGGCCTTGACCTTAATGCAAGGAGAAACTTAGAACTTACAGAAACTATGAGAGCAAAGGAAAAGAAGGGTTCGCTTCTCTGGCTTCTGGGTGCCTCCAAAACTTCTATGGGTAAGCGCATGCTTAAAACCTGGATTGAGCAACCGCTCATTCAGCCTGTGAAAATCATGGCAAGACTTGACGCTGTGGGTGCACTTGTAAGACGAAGTGTATCTCTTATGGATATACGCGACCTTCTTGATAAGGTTTACGACCTGGAACGACTTATGACCCGTGTTCTCTACAAAACGGCAACGCCCAGAGACCTCAAAGCTCTTGCAGCAACGGCAGAGATGCTTCCTGCTATAAAAAACGAGCTTATAGCCTTTAGCGATATAAAGCTTCTTTCTCGTATTGAGCAGCAGATTTCTTCTCTTGATTCTGTGGCAGAGTTGGTTTCAAAGGCTATTATCGATAACCCGCCCATCACTGTAAAGGATGGCGGTGTTATTGCTGAGGGCTACAGTCAGGAGCTTGATTTGCTCAGACGTGTAATGAACGGCGGCAATGAGCTTATGGATGAACTTCTTGAGCGTGAAAAGAACGAAACCGGTATCAAGAATTTGAAGATTGGTTACAACCGTGTATTCGGATATTATATTGAGGTTACACGTTCCTACTACGACAAGATTCCACCTCATTATATCCGCAAGCAGACTCTTGCAAACTGTGAGCGATTCATCACGGAAGAACTTAAAAACATGGAAAATGAGATTCTGGGTGCTAAGGAGAAGGCACTGCGCCTTGAAGACGCACTCTTCTCAGAGATTCGTGAGGAGCTGGCACAGCAACTTAAAACCGTTCAGGAAACCGCTGATGCTGTGGCACAGCTTGATGTGCTCTGTGCCTTTGCAAACGTTTCCATTGAAAATGATTATACCAAGCCTGAAATAGCCATTGACGGTGTGATACAGATAAAGAATGGTAGACATCCTGTTGTTGAGATGATGCTCACTGATGAGATGTTTGTTCCCAATGATACATATCTTGACCTTAAAGATAACCGCATGATGCTTATTACAGGCCCTAACATGTCAGGTAAATCAACCTATATGCGACAGGTTGCACTAATAACGCTTATGGCACAGATAGGATGCTTCGTTCCTGCGGAATATGCCAAAATATCGGTTGTGGATAAGATATTTACACGAGTGGGTGCTTCTGACGACCTAACCTCGGGTCAGAGTACTTTTATGGTTGAAATGCGTGAGGTTTCCGATATTCTCAGATATGCAACAAAGAACAGCCTTGTTATTCTTGACGAGGTCGGACGAGGTACCTCTACCTTTGACGGTATAAGCATTGCACGTTCCGTTGCAGAGTATATCAGCAGTAAGAAAATCGGTTGTAAAACCATGTTTGCAACTCACTATCATGAGCTTATCGACCTTGAAAATACTATTGATGGCGTTAAAAATTATAGTATTGCTGTTAAGAAACACGGCGATTCAATACGTTTTCTGAGAAAGATTGTTCCCGGAGGTGTGGACGACAGCTACGGTATTGATGTTGCTAAGCTTGCAGGTCTCCCTGAACGTGTTCTGAAGCGTGCTAAGGCGATTCTCACAGAGATGGAGATAAATGCTACAAAGGAAAAGACTGTGACAGAATCTGAGAACGGACAGATAAGCTTTGCAGACCTGCGACAGGAGCAGGCTGTATCAATTCTCAGACAGACCAATCCTGATGAGCTTTCAGACAGTGAATGCAGAGAGCTACTGGTAGATGTTCTCAGCTTGCTGAGAGATTAACCGTTAAAAGTTTAACTGAAAGGAGAGTGTACATCCATGGCAAAAATTTCCGTACTAAGTAAGGAAGTATCGGAGCTTATTGCGGCAGGTGAAGTTATTGAACGTCCTGCTTCTGTTATAAAAGAGCTGGTGGAAAACGCTATTGACGCTGGTGCAAGACATATTACCGTTGAAATAAAGCGTGGCGGTACGACCTATATGCGAATAACCGATGACGGTTGCGGAATGTATTCTGAGGATGTGCCAACGGCCTTTCTTCGTCATGCAACTAGTAAAATATCTGCCAAGGATGACCTTGACAGTATCTACACATTAGGCTTTCGTGGTGAGGCTCTTGCCTCTGTTGCGGCAGTTGCAAAAGTAAGTGTTCTCACTAAAAGACGAGAGGACAATCTGGGTACAAGCTACGAAATACATGGCAGTGTGCAAGAGAGTGCGCCCGAACAGACAGGTTGCCCTGACGGTACAACCATTATTATACGTGACCTGTTCTACAATGTTCCCGTGCGTCAGCGTTTTATGAAAAAGGATGTATCCGAAGCTAATGCTGTCAGCCAGATTGTACAGAAGATTGCCCTGTCTCATCCTGGAATTGCATTTCGCATGATACGTGACAATCGTATGGAGTTCAATACTGACGGTAGCGGTGACCTTTTTGCTGCTATCTATTCCATATATGGCAAGGACTTTGCAAGGGACATGATTCCTGTTGATTACAATGATGGTTATATTGAGCTTAAAGGCTTTGTGTGTAAACCACTTTATGCTAAATCAAGTCGTGCGTTCCAGAATTTCTTCATAAACGGCAGGTATATTCGTTCCAGAATACTTAGTGCAGCTCTGGAAAATGCCTATGAGAATCTTATAATGACAGGTAAGTTTCCATCATGTGTTCTTATGATAAATATGAATGCTGCCGACCTGGATGTAAATGTACATCCTACCAAGGCTGAGGTTCGATTCACCAATGAAAAGGATGTTATAGATGGACTCTATTTTGGGATTAAGAATTCGCTTATGCAAAATGGTCTGATATATGAGTTTCAGATTCAGAAGCCGAAGGCTGTTACGGATTGGACAGCTCCTATTCCCGAGGAACCTGTTTACACTCAGAACTTTTTTCCTGAGGTGAAGTCGGAGTCGCAGATACTCATTGAGAAGTCTATAGAAAAGCAGACAGTAGTATCTGAAGAGTCCGATCCTGTCCTTATGTCTGCATATGATAAACAGGTGTATAGTGCGCCTATTTTTGAAAGCATACAGGATGTTTTTGAAGCTCCTGAAATGAAAATGACTCCACAGAAGCAGGAGCCTGCAAATAGACCGATTTCTAAAGAGCCGGAAATGCCTGTGTTAGAAGAGATAAAAGAGCCTGAAACAGCGATCCTCCCTGAACGGGAAGAGATAAACCATGAGACGGAAGAAATACCTGAGTCTGTTCCTGCGCGAGTAGAGGTAAGAGTGATAGGTGAGCTTTTTAAGAATTACATCATAGCAGAGGCTGAAAGTCAGATGTTGATATTTGACAAGCACGCTGCTCATGAAAGAGTGCTTTTTGAAAGACTGAAAGCTGAAATGAGCGAATCTTCACGGCAGATGCTTATGAATCCTGTGAGTGTTCTTCTGGGAACGGAAGAGGCTGATGCTCTTCTGAATAATGCAGAGCTTTTAAAGAGCATGGGTTTTATATTTGAGTTTGACTGTATGCCGTATGTAAAGGTAAAGGAAATTCCCACATTTGCACAGAATCTGGGGATTGAAGAACTTGTATGTGAAATAGCTCACAATATTGTTATAGGTAAATCAAATCCTCAGCCTGAGTATCTTGACGATACACTTCATACTATAGCCTGCAAGGCGGCTATAAAAGCAAATGATAAAAACGACCTTTCAGAGCTTCAAAAGCTTGCAGAAGAGGTCTACAATGATGAGCGTATACGACATTGTCCTCACGGCAGACCGGTTATGTTTGTTATAACAAAGTACGAACTTGAAAAGCAGTTCCGGAGGGTGTAAAATGAGCAGTACAGAAAAGATTCCCGTGCTTGCTGTTGTTGGTCCTACAGCATCCGGCAAGACAGCACTGGGCGTTATGTTGGCAAAGCTATATAATGGTGAGGTTGTATCTGCGGATTCTATGCAAATTTATAAGGGCATGTCCATTGCCACTGCCAAACCTACTCTCGAAGAGCAGGAGGGTGTTACTCATCATCTGATAGATTTCCTTGACCTTGAAACAGCATTTAGTGTGGCTGACTACGTAGAGCTTGCTGGAAAGACTATCCGTGAAATTCATGCCCGCGGTAAACTTCCTGTCTTAGTCGGTGGTACAGGACTTTATGTATCATCTCTTCTTGATAATATTCAGTTCAGTGAGCATGAAACTAACCACGTACTTCGAGAGAAGCTTACAGCCTTTGCTGAAGAAAATGGCAAGGTGGCTCTCCATGAACGTCTGCGTGCACTTGATTCCGATGCGGCAGATGAGATTCACCCAAATAATCTTATAAGAGTGGTGAGAGCATTGGAAGTCTGTATAGAGACAGGGGAGAAATTCAGTGTGCAGAAGGAGAAAGCACGGCAGAATGATACTCCATATGAAACTTGTATAATCGGTCTTGATTATGAGGACAGAAGCCTGCTTTATGATAGGATAAACCTTCGTGTTGATATGATGATGAAAGCGGGACTTCTTGAAGAAGCGAGGAGCATATGGCAGTCGGGAAATATGAAAACCGCTGCAAATGCAATAGGTTATAAGGAGCTTGTTCCGTACTTTGAGGGAAGAGCTTCCCTCCCTGAATGTATCGAAGAAATCAAGCTTCAAAGTCGTCATTATGCTAAAAGGCAACTTACATGGTTTAGACGAAATAGCCAAATTAAATGGATAAAAATTGACAAACTTAACAATAAAGAAAAAATCAAAGAAAATTGTCAGAAAATTATAGCCAAGACTAAAATTTTGTGATATAATATAAAATAGGTCTTTTTGTAGGAAGAAATATAACATTGCATTGCAATAATGCAGACACATGAGACCATAGCGAAAGGAGAAAGCATATAATGAACAAGATGATGAATTTGCAGGATGTATTTCTGAACCAGGTGCGAAAAGAAAGAATCGTTGTAACGATCATCCTTACAAATGGATTTCAGTTTAAGGGAATTGTCCGTGGATTCGACAGCTACGTGATCATACTTGATTGCGACGGTACACAGAACTTTGTGTATAAGCATGCAGTTTCAACAATAAAGCCTGTTCGTCCAGTAGCAATACTGGATTCCAATGAATAACCGAGATGGTAATATGAAAAATACACTGACTAACATATTGCTTATTCTTTTGTCGGTGTCGGTTATCACAATGATAGGAACTATATTTTATCACTTCTTTGATACCGATTATCAGACAGAAACCGCAGTATTTTCATCGGCTGAGCAGTCTGTGGCATTTCAAGGTGTTTATGTTCGTGATGAAACGGTTCTTTCTTATAGCGGCAGCGGAAGCGTAAGCTATAACATACCCGATGGTGGCAGAGTAGGCAAGAACGAAGTAATTGCCAATATTTATGGCAACACAGCTGCTATCAAGCAGACTCAGCAGATTGAGGAACTTGAAGAGGAACTTGAGATATTAAAGCGTATCTCAAATCCGGGAGTTCTTGAAATGGCTCAGCCTTCAGTCCTGTCAGGTCAGGTTTCCCAGTATTATAATCAGATAGCATACTACAGGGACTTAGGTGACCTTGAAGCCATGAAGCAGGCGAAGGAGGATTTTCGTATTGCACTCAGCTCGTATCAGATGGTAATTAACCAGGGTACAACTAATTACACTGAGCAGATTGAAAGCCTTGAACGCCGCATTACGGATTTGAAATTTCAGCAACAGAGTCCGGTAGATGTTATCGTATCTTCTGAAGCAGCTTATTTTGTAAGTTATGCAGATGGATACGAAGATAAGTTCTCTATTGCAAATCTCAGTAGTATAACAAGAGATGACATTCTTTCTGTTACTACCGATGATACAATTAAAAGTAGTGCTATCATAGGAAAGACAATCGCAAGCTATGGTTGGTACATGGTAGGCATCATTGATAATACGGAGCTTAACTTCCGTGTGGATGATACCGCAACACTTTATCTTTCATCATCCTCAGCCAATACGAGAGTGCAGATCAAGGAGCTTCGCCCCGGTGAGTCCAAGGATGAGACAATGATTGTTCTTTATTGTGAAAATATGACCTCTGACTTTGTTAATCACCGTATTGAACGTGTAAGACTTGTCAAGGGTGACTATGAGGGTGTAAAGGTTCCGAGAACGGCAATCCGTTTCAAGGATATAGAGGAGAGTACAACCAATGTTCTCACAGGCGAGATAACAAAATCTTTGGTAAACTACCGAGGTGTATACGTTCTTGACGGTGAAGAGGTTGTGTTCCGTAAGCTTGATGTTATATACGAGGGCGATGATTATGTTCTTTCAAAAATGAATAGAGGTAGCGATTATCTGCAACTTTACGATTCAATTATCGTAGAGGGTATAGATGCAAGTGGAGGTTCTGACTGATGAAGACTGGTTATGATTATATAACTGAGAATTATAAGAGAATTTACAATGACATCGAAGAAGCCAGAATCAGATACCGATGTCCCAAGGATAGGATTCAATTCATGGCAGTGACTAAAACGGTTCCGCCGGAAGCTGTAAATCATGCCGTATCTTGTGGCATAAGGCTTTTAGGTGAAAATCGTGTGCAGGAGTATGAATCAAAAAAGAATTTTTATGATCCTGCTGCTGAGGTTCACTTTATAGGGCATCTTCAGACCAATAAGGTCAAATATATAATAGAAGATATGTCACTTATTCAGTCTGTTGATAGTGTTAAGCTTGCAAGCGAAATTAATAGACAGGCTCTGAGGGTGAGAAAAACTCAGAATATACTTGTTGAGGTAAATATAGGTGGTGAGGAATCAAAGAGTGGTGTTGCTCCGTCTGAGCTTGAAAATCTGCTTTCTGAGCTTGCCTGTATGGATAATATCCGGGTAAAAGGACTTATGACGATACCTCCTCCCGGAGAAAATGAAAAATTTCTTTGCAAAATGCAGCAATTATATCTTGACATTTCATCCAAAAACATGGATAATATAGATATGGAGTTTTTATCTATGGGTATGTCAGGCGATTACGCTATGGCAGTAAAATATGGTTCCAATCTTGTAAGAATAGGTTCAGCCTTATTCGGTGCAAGAGTTTATAAGTGAAAATATAATAGCCGACCGAGTACGGACGGCATTGCGGCTGAATATTTATCCGCACGATAGGTTCAGTCTTAATTATAAAAGTGCGGAGAATGGAGTAAGAAAATGAGTTTACTGAATAATTTAAAGGATTTTTTCATTCCGGCAGAAGTTGAAGAGGATAACGATACTTCCTATAAGCATGAATCACAGATGCCTGAAAATGAGACACCCAAGCCTGCTTCTGCAGTAGCACCTCAGAGTAACTACAGTGCTCCTCAGCGTGAAGAGAGAAGAAGCACATATTCATCCGCTTCCACATCTTCATCACGTGTAAGTTATGCAGGTTCACCTACTCTTCAGGTTATTCTTGTAAAGCCTACAGAATATACTGATGCTAAGAAGATTGCTGACCATCTGATGGCAGGGAAGACTGTTGTTATGGTTCTTGAGGATGCAACAGAGCAGACAAGAAGAAGAATCATTGACTTTCTTATCGGTGTTGCATATGCTATGAACGGTAACCTCAAGCCTATCGCCAACCAGACATATATTGTTACACCTCATGATGTCGGTCTTGTTGATCAGCTGGTAAGTGAGCTTGGCAAGACATATTCCGGCGCACAGCCTGATGCTTCTGCTCTTATCTGAGTAAAGCATAGTGAAGACATTTCTGCGTGAATCTCAGGCTGACAAGGTTTTATCTGCCCATATTCTTGACATTGCGGAAAGATGTTGTCGTGACTGTACACTGTACAGTACACGTTTTCTTGATGAAAGACAAAGCTTTCTCGCCGAGAAGCTCCTTTCGGGACGAGTTGACTGCAATGTGAGATTCTGGGGAGGTTATGAGAGCGCTCAGCGTAAAGTATGTTGCATAGCACCTGAATGGATGGAGATAACCGATGAGCTTGTGCCGATTTACTGTATAACTTTTAAGTACCGCGAGGCAGACACACTCACGCACAGAGATTTCCTGGGTGCGTTTATGTCCCAGAAGATTCAGCGTGAAACAATCGGCGATATTGTCGTTGGTAGCGGCAAAACTCAGGCTTTTGCCACGGAAGCGGCTGCTAAACTTCTTCTGGAAATTGAAAAGATAGGTAGATGTGGCGTAAAAGCAATCGAAAGTGCAACTTTTGATATGCCGTGTGTACAGAATTTCCGGGAAATCGTCGGAACAGTTTCTTCACTACGTATTGATGCGGTTGCTTCGCTTGCAATACGGTTGAGTCGTGAAAAGACTGTGGGTCTTATTAGGCAGGGGAAGGTTGAACTTAACTACAGCGATGTTTATTCTTCTTCACTTAACGTATCCGAGGGTGATATTTTTGTAGTGCGGGGCTTTGGAAAGTTCCGACTTAAATCGGTTACCGGTCTTTCTAAAAAGGAAAGACTGCATGTAATAATTGAACAATATAATTGAAAGGTGGATATAACATGATTACTGCTAACGATATTAGAGAGCTTCGCTTTGAAAAGGCAGCTTTTGGTTACAAGCAGGAGGATATTGACGAATTTCTGACACAGTTGGAACAGGAGCTGGAAATCAATCAGCAGGAATTTGAAGACAGCAATAACAAGATTCAGGTTCTTGCTGATAAGGTACGTGAATATATGCGTGATGAGGACGCACTGAAAGACGCTCTTCTGGGTGCCCAGCGTCAGGGTCACCAGATTATTGCAGAGGCTAACGAAAGAGCTGATGAAATCATTGCCGAAGCTAAGAGAAAGGCTGATGAAATGATGGATGAGGTTACTGTTCAGCACGATGCTCTTCTGAAGAGAAATCAGGAGGAGGTTGCAGCTGCTCATGAACAGCTGGCTGATGCACGTAAGAAGGTTGCAGATTTCAAGAAGGCTTTATTTGATATGTACAAGGAGCACCTGGAAGTTCTTTCTGCTATGCCTGAAGAGGATGATATGGATTTTGCGGCAGATTATGCTGAATCTGCTGAAAATGATATTGATTTACAGGATACAATTACTGCTGCTCCTTCTCAGAATGACCCCTTCGCCTCTTCTCAGTTCTCTGCTAAGACAATTCAGGGAGCTTATGAGCGTAGCTATGATGATGAGGACTAATTGTCTCTCTGTAAAACGCTTCTGAGAATATTCAAAGAACAATAGATGGAAAGGAGGGTTTTTCGCTTCGTTGCGAAAGACCGATTCAATATGGCACAGGATTACAATACGACCTTAAATTTACCAAAGACAGACTTCCCCATGCGTGGAAATCTGCCCAAGAGAGAGCCGGATACCCTGAAAAAGTGGGAAGAATCTGACCTCTATGAAAAGATGGTGGCACGTAATGAGGGAAAGCCCTCTTACATTTTACACGACGGTCCTCCGTATGCAAATGGTGAGATTCACTTGGGTACAGCTCTTAATAAGACCCTGAAAGACTTCATTATCAAGCATAAGAACATGAGTGGCTTTCGTGCTCCCTACGTTCCCGGCTGGGATACTCATGGTCTGCCTATTGAGCTTAAGGCTCTCAAGGCAAACGGTGCAGACGGCAGTACAATTTCTCCTGTAGAGCTTCGCCGCCATTGCAAGGAGTTTGCACTGACTCATGTTCAGAATCAGATGAATCAGTTCAAACGCCTGGGAAGCCTTGGTTATTATTGTGATCCCTATCTGACATTGAAGCCTGAGTATGAGGCTCGCCAGGTTGAGATTTTCGGTGAGATGGCTAAGCGTGGTTATATGTATAAGGGTTTGAAGCCTGTTTATTGGTGTCCCGACTGTAACACCGCTCTGGCTGAAGCTGAAATTGAATATGAGAATGATCCATGCTACTCCATCTATGTTAAGTTCAATGTTACAGATGACAAGGGCGTATTCAGTGCACTAAATATTCCTCTGGAGAAGATTTTCTTCGTTATTTGGACAACTACTACATGGACTATTCCCGGTAACCTGGCAATTTGCGTAGGTCCCGGATATGAATATACACTCGTTAAGGCTAATGGTGAGTACTACTGCATGGCTCTGGAACTTGTTGCACCTACAATGAAGGCAGCTGGCATAACAGAGTATGAAACAGTAGGTTCCTTCTTCGGAAATGAGTTGGAACATATGATGACAAAGCATCCTCTTTATGACAGAGGTTCAAAGGTTATCGTTGGCGACCACGTAACTCTTGAAAGTGGTACCGGTTGCGTTCATACAGCTCCCGGTTATGGCGTAGAGGACTTTGAAGTTGCAAAGAACTATGAAGATGTTGGAATTCTTGTTTGTGTTGATGCTAAGGGCAGACAGACTGAGGAAGCAGGTGAGTTTGCAGGTCTAACGACAGACGAAGCAAATAAGGCTATTGCGCTGAAGCTTACAGAGTTGGGTGCTATGCTTGCTACAGAAAAGATTGTCCATCAGTATCCTCACTGTTGGAGATGTCATCAGCCTATTATTTACCGTGCAACAGAGCAGTGGTTCTGTTCCGTAAAGGGATTCAAGGATGAAGCTGTTAAGGCTATTGAGGCTGTTGAATGGATTCCCGGTTGGGGTGAAGAGCGCATAAAGGGTATGGTTCGTGACAGAAGCGACTGGTGTATTTCTCGTCAGCGTACATGGGGTGTTCCTATTCCTATTGTGTATTGTGCCGATTGTGGCAAGGCTATCGTAAATGACACCACAATCAAGAATATTGCTGATCTCTTCCGTGCTGAAAGTGCTGATGCATGGTGGACAAAGGAAGCTTCTGAGTTCATCTCTCCTGATGTTAAGTGCGAATGTGGTTGCAGTACATTCAATAAAGAATATGATATCATGGATGTATGGTTTGACAGTGGTGTTTCACATAGTGCTGTTATGGAGCAGTATGACTGTCTTAGCTGGCCTGCTGACCTGTACCTTGAGGGTGCTGATCAGTACAGAGGTTGGTTCCAGTCATCACTTCTCACGTCTGTTGTGTATAAGGGCAGTGCACCTTATAAGGCTGTTTGTACGCACGGCTGGGTAGTTGACGGTGAGGGCAGAAAGATGTCAAAGTCCTTAGGCAATGGTATTATGCCTGATGAAATCATCAAGCAGTATGGCGCAGATATTCTCCGTCTGTGGGTTGCTTCTTCTGATTATCACTCTGACATCCGTATTTCTCCTGAGATTTTGAAGCAGCTTTCTGATGCATATAAGAAAATCCGTAATACAGCAAGATATATCTTGGGAAATCTGGGCAATGGCGAGGGCTTTAATCCTGATACAGACTCTGTTTCCGATGATGAGCTTATGGAAATCGACCGTTGGGCGCTGATGAAGCTTGATGCATTGATGGATAAGGTTGAGAGTGGCTATAACTCTTTCGACTTCCATGTTGTATTCCACAGCATCCATAATTTCTGTACAACAGAAATGTCAAACTTCTATCTGGATATCATCAAGGACAGACTCTACTGTCAGCCTATTGCATCTGTTGAGAGACGTGCTGCTCAGACTGCAATGTACAGAATTCTTAGTGCAATTACACGAATGGTTGCACCGATTCTCTCTTTCACAGCAGAGGAAATTTGGAGCTTTATGCCTCATTCCGCAAGTGACAACACCGAGAGCGTATTCCTTAATGATATGCCATCGAAGTCCGATCTGACAGTTTCTGAGGAGTTCATTGCAAAGTGGAATCTCATCTATCAGACACGTATGGATGTAAACAAGGTGCTGGAAGAGAAGCGTAATGAAAAGCTTATAGGTAAGTCTCTTGAAGCTGCTGTAACAATTGCTTGTGCTGATGAAAATAAGCTTGCAACTCTCTCTGAAGCTTCAAAGCTTCTGGAAACAGTTCTTATTGTTTCTTCTGTAAATGTTGTTGCTGCTGAAAACGGCGAGGATGCTTATACAGTTACGAAGGCTGAGGGTGAAAAGTGCGAGCGTTGTTGGATTTACTCCGCTACTGTCGGCTCTAACAGTAATCATCCTACTCTCTGTGCAAGATGTGCAGGCGTAGTTAAGGACTAACAAACTTAAACAGCCTGTCGTACCATTTCGGCAGGCTGTGCTTATAAATTGGAAAGGAACGATAATTTGCTTATTTTTTCTTTTATTGCAGTTGCGTTGCTGATAGGTATAGACCAGCTTATCAAGCTTTGGGCGGTTGGTTCGCTTCAAGAACAGGGAAGTATGCCTTTTATCCATCTTGGCGACTTTGAGGTCTTTGACCTGACTTACCTTGAAAACAGCGGTGCGGTTTTCGGAAGCTTTGCGGGGATGAGATGGTTGCTTGTGGGTATAACCAGTGTTATGCTTATTGCATGTGCATGGGGGTTAATACATTTTAATAAGCGTTCAAAGCTTCTAACATCAAGTTTGATTCTTATTCTTGCAGGCGGTGTTGGAAACCTTATTGACCGTCTTTTCAGAGGTGGACTTGTTATTGACTATATAGAAGTCAAATTCTTTGATTTTGCCATCTTTAACTTTGCTGATTGCTGTGTTGTAATCGGTATTGCACTCTTTATTTTCTATATTCTTTTTGTTGATTCAAAGGTAACAGCAGAGAATGAAGCTAAAAGTGTTGCCGGAACAGAGGATAAACATGCCTGAGCTTATTACACTTACAATTCACGAGGTTTCTGTGGGAACAAGGCTTGATAAGTGGCTTTCTGAACAGGAAGAAGTCGGGCTTACACGTTCAGCTGTACAGAATCTTATAAAGGACGGTAAAGTTTTAATAAACGGCAAAGCAGTCCTTAAAAGTGTTAAAACCACAGCTGAATCAGTCGTAGAAATTGAGCTTCCTGACCCTGTACCGTTGGAGCTTGTACCCGAAAATATTCCTCTTGAAATTGTTTACGAGGACGATGATTTGCTTGTTGTTAATAAGCCAAAGGGTATGGTTGTACACCCTGCACCGGGCAATTATACGGGAACTCTTGTTCATGCTTTGTTATATCACTGTGGTGACCGTCTTTCCGGCATAAACGGAGTAATACGACCTGGGATTGTTCATCGCATAGATAAGCTAACAAGCGGACTTCTTATGGTTGCAAAAAATGATGCTGCACATTTGGGACTTTCCGAGCAGATTCAAGCTCATACCTTTACAAGAGAGTATCAGGCAGTATGTCGTGGGAGACTTAAAGTGACTGAGGGCACAATAAATGCACCCATTGGAAGACACCAGATAGACCGCAAGAAGATGTGTGTTACTGCTCATAACAGCAAAAACGCCGTAACACACTATGAGGTGATTACTGAATACAACGGCTATTCACATTTGAAGCTTCGCCTTGAAACAGGCAGAACACATCAGATAAGAGTACATCTTTCCCATATAGGACATCCTATTTTGGGAGATGAGATTTACGGTAGCCCGTTTAAGGGACTGGATGGACAATGTCTCCATGCAGGCAAGATAGGCTTTATTCATCCTATTAAAAATGAATATATGGAGTTTGAAAGTCCGCTACCAGAATATTTTGAAGAGGTACTGAGAAAGCTCAGCTTCCGATGAAAGGAGACGTCATGTTTGAGTCAATTGACAAGGTTTTTCTTATGACAGATCTAGATGGTACTCTTCTAACAAGAAAAAAAGACCTGAATCCTGTAGATTTTGAGGCAATAGAGCGTTTTCGCAGCAAGGGTGGCAGGTTTGCCTTTGCTACAGGAAGGACGCTTCAAACTGCCCCATCATATATAGCTGAATTGAAGGTTACTGATCCTATCATCATGTATAATGGCAGCTGTATTTACGACCCAAAGTCTAATAAGGTACTGCATATTTCACCTCTTCCTGACAAAGCATATGACTATACTGTTCAGATAATAAAAGACTTTCCGAATATAGGGGTAGAGCTTTTACGTCCTGATAACACCTATATAATCAAGCTTAATAATGTCGAGGAAGAGCATGTTTCATATTGTACCGTACCGCCTGTGTTCTGTGATATTGATGAGGTACCGAGAGGTGAATGGCTTAAAGTTCTTTTTGCTATGGAACCAGATGAAATTTCACAGCTTGAAGAGTATGTGAAGGAGCAGAAATTTGAGGGTGTAAGCTTTGTGCGTTCAGAAGCAAGATTCTTTGAAATGCTTCTTGATGGCGTATCAAAAGGAAGTGCTCTAAATGTTTTACGTCAAATCTACAAAGATGAAAATCTCACCTTTGCAGCAGCAGGTGATTTTCATAATGACCTGGAGCTTGTAAAAAACGCTGACTTAGGCGGAGCTCCGTCGAACGCTCAGGAATGCGTCAGAGATATAGCCGATTATGTAATGAAGGCTTCCTGCGATGAAGGCGCAATTGCTGAGTTTATATCAGTCATTGAATCCAAAATTCAAATATAATGGAGGTTTTACAATGGATGTAACAACAAAAAGAAAGCTGCAGGCTACTGCTTGCAAGGTGCGTATGGGTGTAATTGAAAGTACATTCAACGCAAAGTCTGGTCATCCCGGTGGCTCTATGTCAATCAGCGATCTGCTGACTTATCTCTACTTTGCTAAGATGAATGTAGATCCTAAGAACCCTGATATGCCCGAAAGAGACAGATTGGTTCTTTCTAAGGGTCACTGTGCTCCCGGCCTTTACTCTGTTCTTGCACAGAGAGGCTACTTCCCCTATGAGGAACTGAAAAGTCTCAGACACATCGGTGCACTTCTTCAGGGTCACCCCTGCATTCATATTCCCGGTGTAGATATGTCCAGTGGCTCTCTGGGTCAGGGTATCTCCACAGCTTGTGGTATGGCTTTGGCAGGTCAGCTCAATAATGCTTCTTACAAGGTTTATACAATCCTTGGTGACGGCGAGATTGAGGAGGGTCAAGTTTGGGAGGCTGCCATGTTTGCTGCGCACTATAAGCTTGACAACCTGGTTGCTATCGTTGACAACAACGGTTTACAGATTGACGGCCCTATCACAGAGGTATGCTCACCTGAGCCTATCACTGATAAGTTTGCAGCTTTCGGTTGGCATGTAATTACTATGGACGCTCACGACTTCGACTCTATTGAAGCAGCTTTTAACGAGGCTGAAACAATTGTAGGCAAGCCCGTTGCGATCATTCAGAAGAGTACAAAGGGCAAGGGCGTATCCTTTATGGAAAATCAGGTTGGTTGGCATGGTAAGGCTCCCAACCAGGAAGAATACGACAAGGCTATGGCAGAGCTTACTGCACAGCTCAGTGAACTGGAGGGTTAAACTATGGCAGATGTAATTAAAAAGGCAACTAGAGAGAGCTACGGTGAAGCACTGGCTGCACTGGCTGATAAATATCCGAATCTGGTAGTTCTTGACGCTGACCTAGCTGCTGCTACCAAGACAGGTACTTTCAAGAAGGCTTGTCCCGAAAGATTCTTTGACTGCGGTATTGCAGAAGCAAATATGATGGGTGTTGCTGCAGGTTTGGCTGCAGCAGGTAAGGTACCATTTGCAAGTACATTTGCAATGTTTGCAGCTGGCCGAGCTTACGAAATCGTTCGTAACTCCATCGGTTATCCCCATCTGAACGTTAAAATCGGTGCAACTCATGCCGGTATTTCCGTTGGAGAAGACGGTGCAACACATCAGTGTAACGAGGATATCGCACTTATGCGCACAATCCCCGGCATGACAATCATCAACCCTGCTGATGATGTTGAGGCTAAGGCAGCCGTTGAGGCGGCTATCAATTTCGATGGTCCTGTATATCTACGTTTCGGCAGACTGGCTGCTCCCGTTTTCAACGATTCTGCAACATATAAATTTGAGATGGGCAAGGGCGTAACACTTAGAGAAGGCAATGATGTTACCATCATTGCAACAGGCCTAATGGTTTCTGAAGCAATCGAAGCTGCTAAGGCTCTTGAAACTGATGGCATCAATGCTCGCGTTATCAATATCCACACAATTAAGCCTATTGATAAGGACATCATTATCAAGGCTGCTGAAGAAACAGGTCTTATTGTTACTGTTGAAGAGCACAGTGTAGTCGGTGGTCTTGGTAGTGCTGTAGCTGATGTAGTTACAGAAAATAAGCCAGTTCCCGTTGTTAAGATTGGCGTAAATGACCAGTATGGTTATTCAGGTCCTGCAACTGCACTTCTGAAGGAGTTCGGTCTATGTGCAGATAATATTGTTGCTACTGTAAAGGAAGCTATGACAAAGAAGTAATTTTAAAGAGCTGCTGCATTGACGGCAGCTCTTTTTCATTATTATAATTATTTCTGCATATGGTAAAAGGGGAGGCGGTAGAATGGTTTGCAGTCTAGCTGAGCTTAAAAATAAAGATGTTATCAATATAACAAACGGTGAAAACCTAGGCTATGCGGATGATATAAGCCTTGATACTGTCTCTGCTGCGGTAACAGGGATTATACTCTACGGAAAGCCGCGGTATTTTGGAGTTTTTGGTCCGAGAGAGAGGCTGAATATTTCCTACAAGCAGATACAACTCATCGGCAAAGACGTAATTCTTGTGTCTCTTGAGGGTGATAACGATTATTTGTATAATTCGCATAGAATCAAGCGAAGATATGTTTAAAAATTTTATATCAATATATCTGTGCGTTTCGCTTGCATTGTGTTGGAAAATATGGTATAATATTAAAGCAATTCGCACGTTTGACTTTTATGCGTTGGTGCCTGATAAAAAAGGCTTAGCATAAGCAAAGTTAAGCGGAGGGCAAAAACCAATTTTTTAGGAGGACTACACAATGGGCGTAGTATCAATGAAGCAGCTCTTAGAAGCAGGCGTACACTTCGGTCACCAGACTAGAAGATGGAACCCGAAGATGGCACAGTACATCTTCACAGAAAGAAATGGTATTTACA